>CAZZHJ010000010.1:0-20947 GCA_964653815.1 uncultured Lachnospiraceae bacterium | reverse complement strand
AGGCAATGGTCTGCAACACCAGTATCCACCGGTTCAAATCCGGTCTGCGCCTCTTAAGAAACCTCGAAAATTTTTGTTTTCGGGGTTTTTGTAAATACTGAAATGAATATTTGAACATTTTCGAATATATTGAGGAGTGAAAATATGAATACATTTATAGTGATTCAGCAAATGCTGGTTTTATTTGCATTGATGGTAGTGGGATATGCCTGTTATAAAGCATTATGGCTGGATAAAAACGCATACGGCAGGCTTTCCAAAATCGTTGTGAATGTCATGAATCCTATGCTGATCATCAATGGGGTCTTGAATAAAGATACGGGGGACGATTACCGAAAAGTACTGGTAAATCTTGCACTTGTGGGAATTTATTTTTTTCTTTTAATCACATTGAGTCTTCTTATTGTGAAGGTCTTAAAAATTGGAAAGCCTTTAGAAAGTCTCTATCGACTTATGTTGATTTTTTCCAATGTAGGATTTATAGCAATTCCGGTAATAAGCAGTGTTTACGGAGAAGGTGCAGTATTATATATCGCATTTTATATTCTGGGATATAATTTACTTTTATACACTTATGGGTTGCATTTGGTAGAGATCAGTGTAGATGGGAACGAGAAGCAGGAAAAGAAAAAGGCCTATAAAAAGATAGTCAATTCAGGAGTTATTGCCTGTCTTGTGGCCATTCTTATTTTTGCGACGGGAATCAGAGTACCTTCATCTGTGGAAACTTTTGTTTCCTATCTGGGAGAGCCTGCTGTACCCTTATCCATGATTTTAATCGGGGCATCTATGGCACAGCAGGATTTAAAGCAGCTTTTTACAGATGTTAAGATGTATCTGTTTTTATTTATCAGGCTTTTGGTCATACCTATTACGGCAGCTTTAATAGTCAGGAAATTTAACCTGGATATACAGATAGCAGGAACATTTATCCTGATGCTTGCAATGCCCATAGGAAGCATTGTAGTACTGCTGGCTGCTGACCGGGGAGCGGATGAGACCTGCTGCATTAAAGGAAGTATTTTAAGTACCCTTTTCAGTGTGATTACCATACCTATAGTTTCTCTTTTGCTGTAGTTTTGCTTGAAACAAAAGGAAGAAGGGTGTATAATATCTATGCTTAGCTTTCGAAAAAATGAACAGAAATCATCGAAAGCAACTAAAAACGCATTTTAAAATTTAGCACGAAGGAAGTAGGAATTTATGGGAGAGAATGCAAAGAAAACGGGCGGATGGCGCGCGAATAAATGGGTTCGGGCAGCGATTCCCGCATTATTACTGCACTGCAGTATCGGAACGGTTTATTGTTGGTCAATTTTCAGTCAGGAAATTGCAGACTACATAGGATTTTCAAAGAGTGCAACGGAATGGGCCTTCAGTTTTGCAATCTTTTTCCTGGGTATGTCGGCAGCATTTCTGGGAAATGTAGTTGAGAAGGATATACACAAGTCCTCTTTGATTGCTACAATCTGCTTTGCGGCAGGTATGGCCGGAACGGGATTTTTTATTTATTACGGCGGCTTACATAAAGGAAGCGCACTGGCACTGGTTGGTATTTATCTGTGTTATGGCTTTATTATGGGTATCGGACTGGGAACAGGATATCTGTCTCCGGTTAAGACATTAATGCTTTGGTTCCAGGACAGAAAAGGTCTTGCCACAGGATTGGCTGTTGCAGGTTTTGGTGCAGCAAAGGCTATTGCCAGCCCGATTATGCAGTCTATGCTGAATAATCTGGGAGAAGGCGGCATTTACAAAATGTTCTTTATTCTGGCTGTTGTTTATTTTGTCATGATGTTTGTAGGACATTTGTTGTTAAAGAAGCCGGAAGGCTGGCATGAACCGCAGACGAAGGAAAAAGGCCAGAGCATGATGGCGGTTATCAAATCCAAACCTATTGCCAATTACATTGGAATCTGGTTAATGTTTTATATTAATATTACCTGTGGTCTTGCGTTGATCTCACAGGAAAAAATGATTGTAAAGTGTATTGGCCTTGCAGGCGCTGCGGGAATTATTTCTACTGTATCTGCGATTTTTAATGCAGGTGGACGTCTTGGATTTTCTGCATGGGCGGATACAATGAAGGATAGAAATACAATTTACAAGCTTATTTTCATTCTTTCTATTGTATTTACAGGAATCGTACTTTTGACAAGCGGAATTAAGAACGGTGAAGGCAATATTTTATTGATCATTCTTGTACTGGGATTGATTTTTGTAGTCAATGCAGGATACGGCGGAGGATTCTCCAATGTGCCTACATTACTGTCTGACCATTACGGAATGGGCAACATCAGTGCAATACATGGACTTACATTGTCTGCATGGGCTTTTGCCGGATTGTCCGGAAACCAGATGGCTACATGGATTGTAAATACTTTTGGAACGCCTGTTGATATTGAGCACGCTCTTGCAGATGGAACTGTTGAAGTGCTTACTGTTAATCCCACGGGTTATCAATATGTGCTGTATGCAACCATCGCCCTTTACATTATTGCATTAGTTATATGTTTGGTAATGGTAAGACCCACAGAAAAAGCTTTGGAAGCAAAAAAAGCGAAAAAAATTAATTAATGTATATCTTATGCTGACAGCAAGGGAGCCGATGCACTATGAAAAGTGCATGGCTCCTTTATTTTTGAGTGCAGGACGAATTCTGACATTACAGTTTTGCTTGAAAAGAAAAAGTGAGTCGTATATAATAGGTGAAAAGAAATATCTATAATGGATTCATAAGATAATGTCTGTTTTTAAATGAGGCATCACGATGGAAAAAAAGAGATTAAATATAGGTTTATTGATAAGTGAATACTGCGATATTTTTGCAAGAGAAGTTTGTGTTGGGGCCATGTATGCTGCTGAAGAGATGGATGCAAACTTATATATACTGGCCGGTGGTTATTTTGACGCTCCTTATATGGAACAGAATAAAAGTAAATTTGAGTATCAGAATAACTATGTCTTTAATTTTGTTACAAAGAAAAATATTGATATTCTGGTAGTGCTTCTGGGGACCATAGCCAGCAATGTTGATGAAGCTGTGCAAAAGAAGTTCCTTGAGAAATATAATGGGATTCCTATTATTACCATAGCAAATAAAGTAGAGAATTATTCCAATATTTCATTTGATAATAAGGCGGGATTTGCCAAGGAAGTGGATTATCTGGTTAATTGTATCGGAAGAAGGAATATTGGTATTGTGTGCGGGCCTCCAACAAATGAGGATTCTATTGAGAGGTTGTCTGCATATAAGGAGATTCTTCAAAAAAATAATATTCCTGTTGAGGATAAAAAGATTGTTTACGGCAATTTTACAGACTATAGTGATGAAGTCGTGGAAGAACTTCTGGATGCAAATCCTGATATGGATGCCATTGTTTTTTCTAATGACCATATGGCAATCGGCGGCTATCGCGTTTTAAAAAAGAGGGGACTGAGAATAGGAACGGATATTTCGGTTGTAGGATTTGATGATTGTCCCTTTTCATCGTTAATGGAGCCAAGCCTTACGACTACCCGTGCCGATTCAGCAGAGCTAGGGTATTGTGCGATTAAAGAAGCGTGCAAGTTAAAGCCAGGGGAAGACAAGGATATCCGTATCCAGACATCCTTTATTGCAAGAGAATCCTGTAGCGGGAAAGGTAAAGATGCGGCTGCGCAGATTGAGAAAAAATTTAAATTTGATCCGGAAAAAGACGAAGTTTCTTTCCTGGTTAAGCAGATTAAAGAGACGCTATTTGACAGATTTGCCAAAGGGAGCGAGATACAGGCAGTAGAGAAGGAACTGGAAAAGTTTATTAACTGGATGATGGAGAATGTTTATGCAAAAAGCATTAATGATGAATTATGCGGAGAAATTTCGGATGGTTTTTTGCGGTTAAATAAAGAGATATTCTCAAATACAAATAATGTAAGTCTGGTGTATGAAATAGAGGAATATCTATTGTTAACGTTTGCAAAATCATTAAAGTTCGATAGTGACAAGATAAAGCTTTATACGGTTTTGACAGGATGTTACAAAAATATACTGCTATTAAATGAACGGCATCGCAGCCAGAACAGCAGAGAAAATGATATGCTTAACCGGGTTACCATTGCCATTACCCGGGATATGATCGGTGACGATAATATTGAGAATTATGATTCGTTATTAACGAGGATGACGCAGCTGGATTTTCAGAAAAGCTGTATTATAATGTTTCCGGAGACAATCAAATGCAAGAGAAACGGTAACTGGACAATGCCGGACAAACTGTTGGTCAAAGCGTACCAAAACAAGGATGGGAGCTATTCGCCGGCAGAAGATGAACAGGAGATTTCCGTAGAAAATATTTACGAGAATCCTTTTATGGAGGATGGAAGCCGTAAAACATATGCGATATCTGTCCTGTTTTCTAAAGATGAGCAGTATGGATTGTTTGTCATAGAACCGAACAGGGATAACCTGATTGCCATAGAGCCGGTTGTTTTCCAGATTTCATCGGCGATGCAGACCATCCGCCTGATTCAGAGGACAGAAGCTGTCAGTGCAAAGCTGGCGGAAAGCCTGGAAGAGTTAAAGGAGACCAATGCATTTTTGGATGAGGTATCCAAATCTGATGAATTGACCCAGATTTACAATAGACGGGGATTTTTGGGAACTGTCAAAAAAGTAATGAAAGATCCAGAGAATCAGAACCGGTGTGCGGTTATTATTTATGCGGATATGGATAATTTGAAGCTGATCAATGATAAATTCGGACATGAGCAAGGCGACTATGCCTTAAAGGCCATAGCGGAAATTTTAAAAGAAGCTTTGGGTGAAGAGGCAATTATCGGGCGTTTTGGAGGAGATGAGTTTGCTGGATTTCTGTTTACAGATGATAAATACTACGAGAAGGATTTAAGAGACAGGATTACCGATGTTACGGTTGCGCTTAATAATAGTAATGATAAGCCCTATTATGTAAGTATGAGCGTAGGTATGAGTTCTTTCGAAAATAGAGAGGATTCGGTACTGAATGATGCTATGGTGAGAGCGGATGTGGATTTATATCTACAGAAGAAGCATAAGAGAAATAAGATTTTAAAGTAAATATATTTGGCAGGCTTGGACCGGTTGGTCTGAGCCTGTATTTAGATGAAATCAAAGGGAAATGGATAACAGGATGAAGAAAAAGAAAGAAAGTAAGAATACAGCTGAGAAAGAGAAAAAGGGCTTAGTCCGGATGTGGATATTTTTAGGTATTATTTTTATGGCATATTTTGTCGGATTAATTTCTTATGCTGGATTTACCAATTATTTTTATTTTATATGGCTTTTTGGCGCATTAGGCTGTTTTTTGTTTGCATGGATGGCAAAAGTCAGGTTTGTGAAAAGATTTATTCCTCGGTGGCTGAAAGTAGTTTCAGGAATAGTGATAGGCGCAGAGCTGGTCTTCTTTATTGTAATAGAAGCTTTTATTTTTTCGGGGTTTCATCAAACGCCTTCTCAGGAAGTGGAATATCTGATAGTCCTTGGGGCGCATGTGAGGGATGGGAGACCAAGCAATGTACTTGTTAAAAGGCTTGATGCGGCATATGATTATGCAGTAGAGCATGAGAATGTGACCATCATCGTTTCCGGTGGACAGGGAAGCAACGAAACAACCACAGAGGCGTCTGCCATGGCAGCATATCTGGAGGGGAAGGGAATAGACAGAGAGCGGATCATTCTGGAAGAAAAATCAACGAGTACGGATGAGAACCTGTCTTTTTCAAAGGAATATGTGGAAGATGGCGCAAGGGTGGCTGTGGTCAGCAACAATTTCCATATTTTCAGGGCGGTTAATCTGGCAAGGCACAGAGGATACAAGGAGCCTCAGGGGCTGGCGGCAAAGGATGATATCAGAACGGCACCTGCCAATGTGTTAAGGGAGTTCTTTGGCGTCCTTAAAGACTGGTTTTGCGGAAATATGGATATGCGGCCGTTGTAAAAGATATCAGGGCAGAGAATGGATATTGTTTTTTGCACAGATATTTCAATAAAACAGGAACAGGAGGAAGAGTAATGAATGACATTGAGCAATTACAGCAAATGATTGATGAAAGCAGTTCCATAGTATTTTTTGGGGGAGCAGGCGTATCAACAGAAAGCGGTATTCCTGATTTCAGAAGTGTGGACGGACTTTATCATCAGAAATACGATTATCCGCCGGAGACAATTTTAAGTCATACATTTTACCGGAGCAAAACGGATGAGTTTTACAAGTTTTATAAAGATAAGATGCTCTGCATGGGGGCGAAACCCAATGCTGCCCATTTAAAACTGGCAGAATTGGAAGCGGCAGGGAAAATAACGGCTGTTATTACCCAGAATATTGATGGTCTTCACCAGGCGGCGGGCAGCAAAAAGGTATATGAGCTTCATGGCAGTGTGTTGCGTAATTATTGTGAAAATTGCGGAAAGTTTTATGATGCCGAATATATTCTTCATGCGGATGGCGTACCAAAGTGCAGCTGCGGAGGAGGAATTAAACCGGATGTAGTCCTATATGAGGAAGGCCTTGATAATCAGGTTTTAAGCGGGGCAATAAAGGCAATCAGCGAAGCGGATATGATGATCATAGGAGGCACTTCCCTTGTGGTTTATCCTGCGGCAGGCCTTATTGATTATTATAGAGGTTCTAAGCTGGTGTTGATCAATAAAGCGCCTACCTCCAGAGATAATATGGCGGATCTGGTTATCAGCGGACCCATTGGAGAAATTCTTTCACAGATAAAGGTGCGTAACTGATATTTATATAAGGAAAGAAAGATGAAATGGGAAAGGAGCTTTGAAATGGATTATCAGGTAGGCGACCTTGTGACATTGAAAAAACCCCACCCTTGTGGCAGCAAAGAGTGGGAAATTTTGCGCGTGGGTGCGGATTTCCGTCTTAAATGCTGCGGATGCGGACATCAGATTATGATAGCCCGGAAGCTGGTAGAGAAAAACACAAAGGAAATACAGAAAAAAGCTTGAAAAATGTGGAAAAGCATGCTATCATAGTTTTCTGTGATATATTTTATCCTTGCTCCTTACATGGATAAGGGGCCAGAGACCAAAAGGAGGTAACGAAGCATGAACAAATATGAATTAGCCGTTGTTGTTAGTGCTAAAATCGAAGATGATGAAAGAGCTGCTACGATTGAAAAAGTAAAAGCTTATATCGAAAGATTCGGTGGAACAGTTACAAACGTTGATGAATGGGGTAAGAAAAGACTTGCTTATGACATTCAGAAAATGAAAGAAGCTTTCTACTATTTCATCCAGTTCGATGCTGAGGCATCAGTTCCTTACGAAGTTGAAAATCGAGTTCGTATTATGGAAAATGTCATCAGGTATTTATGCGTAAGACAAGACGAGGCATAATAGAAAGTAGGAAATAAAGATGAATAAAGTAATTCTAATGGGACGATTAACAAGAGATCCGGAAGTGAGATATTCACAGGGCGCCAGCCAGACCGCAGTAGCACGTTTTTCCATTGCGGTGGACAGACGTTTTAAGCGTGAAGGTGAGCCGGATGCAGATTTCTTTAACTGTACTGCTTTTGGAAAGCAGGCAGAATTTATCGAGCGTTATATGCGTAAGGGTATCAAAGTTGTTGTGTGCGGAAGGGTGCAGAATGACAATTATACTAATAAAGAAGGGCAGATGGTTTATAGCGTGCGCGTCATGGTGGACGAGATTGAATTTGCTGAAAGCAAATCTAGCCAGCAGGGCGGCGATAACGGCGGTTTTGTTCCGGTGCAGAGCGCAGAACCTGTTGCGGCAGGCGAAGGGTTTATGAATATCCCCGATGGAATCGAGGAATTGCCGTTCAATTAGAAACCGATTAAGAATGGAGGCAATGACATGGCTTTTAATAAGACCGAGAAAACAGATTCTCCTATGAAAAGAAGAGGCGGAATCCGTAGAAGAAAAAAAGTTTGTGTATTCTGTGGAAAAGATAATGTTATCGATTACAAAGATGTTGCAAAATTAAAAAGATACGTATCTGAGAGAGGAAAAATCCTTCCTAGAAGAATCACAGGCAACTGTGCAAAACATCAGAGAGCTTTAACAGTAGCAATCAAACGTGCACGTCACGTGGCTCTGATGCCTTATGTTCAGGACTAAGTTTCAGTAAAATAATGTAATGAATGGGAGACCGGCTGTTCGAAAGAATAGCTGGTCATCTTTATAATATACACGGGTATCAAAATGAAAGTAATTGATGTGTGAGAGGGATGAAGGGATGAAGTGGAGAAATATCAGAAAAATAAGAAAAGAAATCATGGTTTTACTGGCAGTCATTTCTATGGCATTTATGACCATGGCATGCGGCAGGGAAGGCGGAACGGAAGATGCCGGGGCAGAGAGCGCGGATAAGCAGGAGCAGATGGAAGAAAGACCACAGAAGGATGCGGAGTTAGAAGAAGTCAGCGCAACGGAGGCGCTTTCACAATATGCGGCAGGACTTGAGCTCTGCGATTTGTCAGAGACACAGCTTGTTTATGAAGAGTGGAAAATAGAGGATGACAGTGATTATATATATTTCAGGACCCAGGGTTTAAAAGGACTTCCTGAGAAAAAAGAAGGCTGTCTTGATACGGTAATCGGGGATTTCGATGAGGATGGAGAAGAAGAACTTCTGGCATTTTATTTGCAGGAGGGCAGCGATGCATATCGGATTCAGACAGTTGTATATGAATATCAGGGTGGGCAGGTTGTCAAATCGGCTGAATGGAACTTTCTCAATAATACAATAGGCCTTAACTGTGATGGCGGGGAAATCCGTTTCTTGATAAAGGATGATAAATATATTTGCATGGATAGCTGGCAGAGCACATTTATATCGGCGGATGGCGTGGACATTGCATTATCAGTCTGTTGTTATGACGGCACAGAGTTTGTAGAGATGGCGGAGTTTGGTTTTATCGGTTCTGATTATTCTGAAGTAGGAAAAAGCGAGACAGAACTGATTGAGCAGCTGAAGCTTATGGGATTTGATAAAACGGCTGCGGCAATCTATGACAGAGATGTATTTCATTTATATGCGGCGGATGAAGGCGTGAAACCGATTTTTAAGATTAGTCTTGTCAATAGCAGTGCGACGGGGGAGACAAACTGGGATGAAATGCCCACTGCCGTGATCAGACAGGTCAATGCAGGGACCATGGAGGAAGAATTCTTTTTCCCGGAGAGCAACAGCCGCATCCTGGAGGCACAGGAACTTTCGGGAATGACAAAGGTGGAACTTCGCATTGCGCGTAATGAAATTTATGCAAGATATGGCTGGCGTTTTGAAAGTGAAGAACTTGCGGATTATTTTGAGGGAAAGGCATGGTATGTAGCGGGCGAAAATGTGGATGATACCATTCTTTCCGATGTGGAACGTGCAAATATTGAGTTAATCACAGAAGCAGAAAAAACCGCGCCGGGGACAGGGGAAATTCCGTTGGAGTCAGATATGGATATAGAAGGCGGAACGGCTTTGACGGCATCGGAGTTGGCGGAAATATCAGGATTTTTGAGAGCAGTGGATTCTTATGGATTTTTGTACAGCTTTTATCAGGATGTGCGGGATGTGGAGCTGGGAGAAGTGTTTTACGTTGGCGCAGGTTTGGACAGGGCAAATTCGGAGAATGTGAAGAAGAGTTATCTGAAAGCCGTCGGGAAATCGGAGTTTGATACGGACTTCACTGCATTAAGGGAATCGGATATTGATGCGTTGCTTAAGAAAAGAACCGGTTATGGGCTTTCTGATATGAGTAATCCTCTTCCGTGGATATATCTAAAGGAAGAAAAAGTTTATTGTATGGAAGCAGGAGATACAAATTATATGGAGGTCTCGGTCATTGAAGGAATGAAAACGGATGACGGTATGTATTATATTCTGTATGAAAATCCTATTCTGATATATACGGGCGATAACAGCGTCTGTATGGTCACGTTGAAAAAGCAGGGAAATGAATATCAATTTGTCGCCAATGAAAGGCAATAATAGCTGGCAGCGAAAGCTGCCAGCTTTTTTTGTGGTCACGGTGTGAACGCAATATAAATTAATTTGCCATTTATCGCAAAAAAGGGATGTTTCGTCAGATTGCCATCCTATAGAATGAGGGGAATGCTACAATTAATGCAGACAACTGTGAACAAAACTTATGAGGAGGATTTTGCACATGAAAACAAAAGATATTTACTTTAAAACCATGAAATTTGTATGGTTAAAACTTGCCCTGGGTGCAGCTATTACTCTGGTATCCACAATCATATTGGCAATTTTCATGCTTATCGGTTATGCTATCGGAGGGCCGGGAATTGTTATTATGCTGTGTTTTTGGATGATATTTACCGGCGGGATTTATAGGTTTGCCATGTACTATTTTGGTTATATGTTAAAAGCCGGGCATATTGCCGTTATTGCCAAAGCGGTTACCACCGGACAGATTCCGGAAAACCAGTTTGAATATGGTAAACAGATGGTTGCTTCTCGTTTTGCCACTGCAAATGTTTACTTTGTTGTAGACAGGCTCGTAAGCGGTGCTGTGCACCAGCTGCAGAGAGTTGTGGGAAAGATAGGCGGCGCCCTGGATGTCATTCCCGGAATGGACCGTATTACCAGTATTTTACAGACCTTTATCGGCATTGCACTTGGCTATGTGGATGAATGCTGTCTTGGCTATTGCTTTATTAATGAAAAAGAAGGTGCGTTTAAAGCATCCTGTGACGGCGTTGTAATTTATTACCAGAATATCAAAAAGCTGTTAAAGGATGCCGCAGTTACCACGCTGGTTGTTATAGTGACAACATTTATTGCATGGCTGTTTCCTTTTATCTTCATTCTCGGGATTTTTAGAGTTTTGCACTGGAACATGATTGCTGCGATTATTCTGGCACTTATCGTTGCCATTGTGCTCAAAACTGCTTTTATCGATAGCTATATGATGGTAAAAATGATGGTTTCCTATATGGAAGTAGCTCCTTCTACTGAGATTACCTATGATCTGTATGATAAGCTTTGCAAGCTTTCCGGTAAATTTAAAAAGTTATTTAATAAGGCTAAGGAAGAAGGACCTTTCAGCACACAGCCGGTTATATAATTGCTATATTCTGTATTGGGGATTTAAAAATTAAGTCAAAAGCTGACAGTGAAAGCTGTCAGCTTTTTAATTTTGAATAATAAAGTCAATTTTTGCAGCAAGAAGCAAAAATACAAGATGATTTTCTATTGGTAAAAATTCTCTTTTAATGTTATAATAAACAATATATGGGCTTTAATATTGTGAAATGAACGTGATTATTAAAGAGGCAATAGCGTATGAATAAAAAATTGAAATTTAAAGGGAGAATTCGCCTGTATTTCCGGATGCCTTTATGGTTCGGACTTTTACTGGCATTGACGAACCTGACAATTTATACAATGGATGTCAGCGCAGGCATTTTATTATCCAGTTTTACGTTGGTATATCTGGTCTGTTTTTTGATTTTAGAACGTGTGAACCGGATTGTTATTATGAATGAGTTGGTGAGCTTTGCTACACAGTACGGGCAAATACAAAAAAAGCTTTTAAAGGATTTGGAACTGCCTAATGCGTTATTGGATGAAAATGGCAGGATTATCTGGGCAAACCGGGCTTTTCAGCAGATTGTAGGACGTGATAAACCGGAAAATAAAAATATATTTAATGTCTTTCCTTCTATTTCAAAAGAGCTGCTCCCTGATGAGGAACATGATGAGACGGAACAGGATTTTCAACAGGAAGATAGAGACTTTCATGTAAAAATGAAAAGAATTCCCCTGACAGAGATGGTGGAAAACAGCGATATATTTGAGTCGGACGAGGCATATGAAGGATGTTTGATTGCCATTTATCTTTTTGATGAGACCGCACTTAAAATGGCGCTCCGTGAAAACGACAACCAAAGCCTTGCGGTAGGTCTGTTATATATCGATAATTATGAAGAAGCTTTAGACAGCGTGGAAGAGGTCAGACGTTCCCTGTTGACTGCGCTCATAGAGAGAAAAGTAAATAAGTACTTTGCATCCATAGACGGTATTGTCCGCAAGATGGAAAAGGATAAATTTTTCTTTATTGTAAGAAAACAGTCATTGAAGAGCCTTCAGGATAATCGCTTTGATCTGTTAGAGGATGTTAAAACCGTCAATATAGGGAATGAAATGTCCATCACTCTCAGCATCGGCGTGGGCGTGGGAGGACTGAGCTATGGACAGAATTATGAATATGCCAGAACTTCCATTGATCTGGCCCTTGGACGCGGCGGAGACCAGGCGGTGGTAAAGACCCAGGAGGGTGTCAGCTATTATGGAGGAAAGAGCCAGAGGGTGGAGAAAAACACCCGTGTAAAGGCCCGTGTAAAAGCCCATGCTTTGAAGGAAATTATTACATCCAAAGACAGAGTGCTTGTTATGGGGCACCGGATGACAGATGCGGACAGCTTTGGAGCTGCAGTGGGGGTTTACAGGATTGCCAAAGCCCTGGGAAGAAGCGCTTATATTGTTTTGAATGATGTTTCTACATCTATTAAGCCTATGGTAGATCATTTTATCAGCCATGAGGATGAGGAAGAATTAATTCTTTTGAACAGCAGCCAGGCTATGGAATATGCCGGAGCCAATACTTGTCTGGTAGTTGTAGATGTGAATAAGCCAAGCCTTACGGAATGTCCGGAGCTTTTAAAGCAGTGCCGTTCCATCGTTGTTCTGGATCATCACAGACAAAGTGAGGAAATCATTGAGAGCGCAACGCTTTCCTATATTGAGTCTTATGCATCCAGCGCCTGTGAAATGGTTACGGAGATTATTCAGTATGTGGAGAGCGGCTTGAAGTTGAAGAGCGCAGAGGCGGACTGCCTCTATGGCGGAATTGTTATTGACACCAACAACTTTATCAGCAAGGCAGGAGTCAGAACTTTTGAAGCGGCTGCTTATTTAAGACGAAACGGCGCAGATGTCACCAGAGTGCGGAAAATGTTCAGGGATGATGTTTTTGATTACCGTGCAAAGGCTGATGCCGTCAGCAGGGCATCTGTTTTCAGGGAAGTATTTGCTATATCCGCATGCGAGGCAGGAGAAGCACATAATCCTACAATCGTGGGAGCCCAGGCGGCAAATGAATTATTGAATATTACGGGAATTAAGGCCAGCTTTGTGCTGACGGATTACAATCAGGTAATTTATATCAGCGCAAGGAGTATAGACGAAATAAATGTCCAGATTATTATGGAAAAATTAGGCGGCGGCGGCCATTTGAATGTGGCGGCGGCTCAATTAAAGGATGTGTCCCTTGAAGAGGCTACAGAGCGGTTAAAGGAGACTTTGACCACAATGCAGGAGGAAGGAGAAATCTGATTATGAAGGTTATTTTATTGGAAGATGTAAAATCTTTGGGAAAAAAGGGCGAACTGGTTAATGTTAATGACGGGTATGCCAGAAATTTTATTCTTCCCAAAAAGCTGGGAGTTGAAGCAACCCCTAACAACCTCAACGATTTGAAATTAAAGAAAGCTAATGATGACAAGGTGGCAGCACAGCTTTTACAGGAGGCAAAGGATTTTGCGGCGGAAATGGAAGAGCAGAGCATTACCGTTAAGATGAAGGCCGGTGAAGGCGGAAAAGCCTTTGGTTCCATTTCAACCAAGGAAATTGCCACAGCATATAAGGAACAGTACAAAAAGGAAATTGACAAGAAAAAAATTGTATTGCCGGAAGCGATTAAGAATTTTGGAGCCTATGAGGTAAAAGTAAAACTACACCCTAAAGTGAGCGGAGTTTTGAAAGTAAAAGTAGAAGAAGCGTAGGAAAGAGTTAGATTTTTATGGCAGCAGAAGAACAGGTAATAAAAAGAATAATGCCCCACAGCGTAGAGGCGGAACAGTCTGTCATCGGTTCCATGATGATAGACAGGGATGCCATCATTACGGCGTCGGAAATGCTGTTGCCGGAGGATTTTTACGGGAAGCAGTTCGGAACGCTTTTTGAGGCCATTGTGGAGCTTCAGGAAAGCGACGGAGTGGTAGATGTTGTAACGCTTCAGGACAAATTGAGTGAAAAAGGCGTTCCCATGGAAATCAACAATATGGAATACCTGGGGAATCTGGTTGCCGCTGTGCCCACATCGGCTAATATCAAGCAGTACTGTCAGATTGTGTCGGAAAAGGCTCTGCTTCGGAAGCTGATCCGGTTAAACGAGGATATTGCCAATTCCTGCTATGCCGGCAGGGAAGATACGGATGTGATTCTGGAAGAAACGGAGAAAAAGATTTTCTCCCTGGTGCAAAAGCGTAATTCCAGAGATTATATTCCCATCCGGGATATTGTTATGGAAGCCATGAATAAAATTGAAAAAGCTTCCCAGACCAGTGGGGCTGTTACGGGAATTCCCACAGGCTTTTTGGATTTGGATTATAAGCTTGCGGGCTTACAGCCTTCGGATTTGGTGCTGATAGCGGCAAGGCCTTCCATGGGAAAGACCGCTTTTGTATTAAATATTGCCCAGTATGTGGCGTTTAAGCAGAATTATACGGTTGCTATTTTCAGCCTGGAGATGTCGGAGGTTCAGCTGGTAAACCGTCTGTTTTCTTTGGAATCCAATGTAAACTCGGGTAATATCAGAACCGGTAATCTGTCCGATGACGACTGGGATAAGCTGATTGAAACAGCAGGCGTGGTAGGTAATTCCGATTTGATCATTGACGCTACTCCCGGTATCAGTATTTCGGAATTACGCAGCAAATGCAGAAAATATAAGATGGAAAAGGACTTAAAGCTGATTATTATCGACTATTTGCAGCTGATGAGCGGCAGCGGGCGTTCTGCATCGGAATCCAGACAACAGGAGATTTCTGAGATTTCCCGTTCCTTAAAGGCTCTGGCAAGGGAGTTAAATGTGCCCGTGGTCGCATTATCACAGCTTAGCCGTGCAGTGGAACAGAGACCGGATAAACGCCCCATGCTTTCGGATTTAAGGGAATCCGGCGCCATAGAGCAGGATGGGGATGTGGTTATGTTCATATACAGGGACGATTATTACAATAAGGATACCCAGGAGATGGGCGTTGCGGAGATTAATATTGCAAAGCAGAGAAACGGCCCTATCGGTGTGGTAAAGCTGGCGTGGCTGCCTGATTATACCAAGTTTGCTAATTTGGAACGTCAGAGCGGGTATCGTGATGAGGGTCATTAAGTCCATAGATGAAAAGGGCTTTATAAATAAGTGTGTGGCAGTTTGCCTTTGGCAAATGAAGCACGCTTATTTTTTAAAGATATATACTATAATTCCTATTGACATAGTAGGATAATGGTAGTAACATTAATATGTCCGTTTTTATGGAAAATAACATGAAATGATAAAGTGGTGGACAATATGGGAAATCTGGAAACTGCAATTTATGAGCGGTATATTTTGCCGACAAAGAGAAAAAGAACAGGAAAGGTCGGACTGGAGTTTGAACTTCCGATTTTAAACCGAAAGAATGAGGCCGTGGATTTTGATAAAGTCCATAAAATGACGGATAGCTTTATTGAACGGTTTTCCTTTGGAAAAACCGGCAGGGATGATGATGGCTTTATTTATTCGGCGGTAAATGAAAAGACAGGGGACGGCTTATCCTTTGACTGTAGTTATAATACCCTGGAATTTTCTTTTGGGACGGAAGAAGATATTAATTTGCTGTATAAACGTTTTGCGGAATATTATACCTATGTGAAAGAAGAACTGGGTAAATCCGGGCATACACTGACGGGAATGGGCATTAATCCTCACTATGAAGTAAACCGGAATGTACCGGTAGTCAGTGAGAGATACAGGATGCTTTTTCATCATCTTTGTTCCTACAGAAATTATGAAAAGGAAATACTGTTTCATGACCACCCCAACTTCGGACTGTTTTCCTGTGCCAGCCAGATACAGCTGGATGTAGAGGAAGATAACCTGATAGAGACATTAAATACCTTTACAAAGCTGGAACCCCTTAAAGCGCTGATTCTTGCGAATTCCCCATGGGGAGAAAAAGGGGAAATCTTATGCAGCAGAGATAATTTCTGGCGAAACAGTCTTCACGGACTGAACCGGCATAATGTGGATATGTACGGTCTGGAATTGGAATCCATTGAAGAAATTATTCTTTATATAAAGAGCATGAGTCTTTATTGTGTGGAGAGAGAAGGGAAATATGTTAATTTCCCGCCCGTGCCGCTGGCGGAATATTTCTCGTCGGAAAAGGTAAAGGGAGAATATTTTGACGGGGAGTGTTATAGAGAAATCTATGTTTATCCGGAGATTTCGGATTTGCAGTATCTGCGTTCCTTTAAATTTGAAGACCTGACTTTCCGGGGAACTGTGGAATTCAGAAGCGTCTGTGAACAGCCCGTAGGGGAAATTATGGCGTCAGGGGCTCTTCATACCGGCTGGATGGAAAATCTTCATGAGCTGACGGAGAGGCTGAATCGGGATGAAACTATTTATCATAAGGGCTATAATGCTTCCGAGCTTCGCAGGATGTTTGTAAAAAGGGATTTTCCGGATATTTTTGTGAAAAAAGAGATTTCCGGCCTTTTGGCGGAGCTTTTGGATATAGCCGCAGAGGGTTTAAAAAAGCGCGGATTTTCGGAAGAAGAGTTTTTACTGCCTTTGTACCGGCGGGCGGAATATCTGCTCAGTCCGGCAAGGGAAATGATAGAGGGCATGGAAAATGGCAGCAGGCTGGAAGATTATATTGAAAAATACGGGAGCTTATAATGTTACATATTGAAAACAGCGAGGTAAAAAAGCATATATTGGAAGGGAATTTCGGGCTGGAAAAGGAAAGTCTGCGGGTATTGGAAAACGGGACCTTTTCCCACACGCCCCACCCCTTTCCGGAGGATGAGCATATTGTAAAGGATTTTTGTGAAAACCAGACGGAAATCAATACCTCCGTTCATAGCAGTTCGAAAGCGGCGATAGAAGAGCTTGAATACCACAACAGGCGTATTTATAAAGAGCTTCAAAGCCTGCCTGTCAAGGAGTATCTATGGCCTTTTTCCAATCCACCCTATATTGAGAATGAAAGGGATATACCGGTGGCGGTATTTGAAGGAGTGCAGGCTTCAAAGAGCGCATACAGGGATTATCTGTCGGAAAAATACGGAAGGTATAAGATGGCGTTTTCCGGTATTCATGTCAATTATTCTTTTTCGGAAGATTTGTTAAGGGCGGATTATGAGTTGCAAAATAGACTGTCAGAAAATAAGCAGTCAGAAAAAAGCAATGACAGCATAGAGAAAAGATGTGACGATTTTCAGGATTATAAAAACCGGGTGTATTTGAATCTGGCGGAAAAGCTGGCTCTTTATGGATGGATTCTGGTGGCGGCAACGGCAGCAAGCCCTGTGCTGGACAGCTCATTTGTGGAAAAAGGAATTTATGACAGAGATGTTTTCAGCGGAATGGCATCGGTAAGATGCAGCGAGATGGGATATTGGAATGAGTTTACCCCGGTTTTACATTATGAAAATATTGACGCTTATGCAGAGAGCATCAGAAGCTATGTGGATAAGGGACTTTTGAAAGCCCCGTCAGAGCTGTATTATCCAATCCGGTTAAAGCCAAAGGGAGAAAACAACCTTGAAAGGCTGCAAAGCTTAGGGGTGGATCATATTGAACTGCGAATGTTTGACCTGAATCCTTTGGCGGAAGCCGGTGTGGATGAAAGGGACATTGTATTTGCACAGCTTTTAATGGTGTGGCTGGCTTCCACACCGGAAGGCGCTTTTTCCCAAAAGGACCAGATTAATGCGGTGCAGAATTTTAAGAATGCGGCAAGGTATGATCTGAAAACAGTAAAGATAGTTACGCCGGAGGGAGAAAGCCGTTCAGTCGCCCATACTGCTTTGAACGTTATTGAAAAAATGCAGGATTTTTATGAGGAAACGGGACTGGATGTGAAGGCAGTGCTGGACTATCAGCATGACAAATTTGTAGATGCAGAGAATCGGTATGCATGGAAAATCAGAAAGCAGTTTTCCGACGGATTTGTAAAAAAAGCATTGGCGTATGCCAAAGAAAGACAGGAAAAGAAGTATGTGTGAATTATTCGGAGTAAGCGCTCTTGATAAAATTGAACTGAATGATTTGCTCAGGGAGTTTTTTTCCCATGGGACTGAACATCCTCACGGGTGGGGAATGGCCTTTTTTTACAGCAACAGCGTATCGTTGGAAAAACAGCCGGAGAATTCCTGCAAAAGCAATTATTTAAAGCAGAGACTACGGGCAAAAATCAGTACGGATAAGATGCTGGCCCATATCCGTCTTGCCACCAGAGGCACGATGGAATATGAAAATACCCATCCGTTTGTTATGCGGGATAATGATAACAGAACGTGGACGCTGATACATAACGGAACCATCTTTGAATGTGAATCCCTTAACCGGTTTGCTCATGTGCAGCAGGGACAGACGGACAGCGAGCGGATATTATGCTATATCATCAGTAAAGTAAATGCGCTTCAGGAGGAAAAAGGGACGGCTTTAAGTCCGAAAGAACGATTTGAGTTAGTAGATGAAATCCTTTGTGAAATCACACCGGAAAATAAAGTGAATTTACTTCTCTTTGACGGAGAATTGCTATATGTACATACCAATTACCCGGGCAGTCTGCATATCTGTGAAAAGGGACAGGGGGTTGTTATTTCCACCAGACCTTTGGACTACGGACCCTGGAAAGAGCTTCCGCTCAATACGTTGGAGGCTTATTGGAAGGGCAAGAAGCTTTATACGGGTACAAATCACGGAAATGAGTTTGTGGACAGCGAAGAGAAGATGAAACTGTTGTTTTTGGATTTTGCGAACTTATAAAAAAGCTGTACATTGAAAAGGAAAAACCTTCAATGTACAGCTTTAATAATTGATTATTCTGCTGCAATAGCACCGGTAGGGCACTGACCTGCACAAGTACCGCAGTCGATACATTTGTCAGGATCGATTTCGAATTTGCCGTCTCCCATGCTGATTGCTCCTACAGGACAGCAGCCTTCGCATGCACCACAAGCTACGCAAGCGTCTCCGATTTTAAATGCCATAATCATATCCTCCTTAGAATTATAGATCTTGATAAATAATTATCAATCCATAATGTTATTCTAATACAAATATATGCAGAAAACAAGTAGCAAATATTAGAAAAGTATTAATTATGACGGGTAATCCCAAGCTCCGCACGGCGCTTTCTGATGCCGTTTAAAATGAATTCCTTTTTCTCGGGAATCAGCTTCTTGTCCATGGGCGGAACATCCTGCAGTTTATAATCCATATTCAATTCTTTGTATTTTTTCTTTGCCATATCGTGATAGGGAAGGACGTCTAACGCTTTTAAATTGGTAAACTGTCCGATAAAATATCCCAGCTTATAAAGGGATTCCTCATCATCGGTAATGCCCGGCACAACCACATGTCTTATCCACATATCCACTTTCTTCTCATTGAGATATGCGGCAAAGGCCAGAATGCCATCATTGGGCTGGGATGTCAGCTCTTTGTGTTTGTCCGGATCAATATGCTTAATGTCCAGCATAACCAGATCCGTCAGCTCCATCAGCGCATCCAGCTTTTTGTTAAATTCCGTATTGTCCGGTTTGTAGGCAATGCCTGAGGAATCGATACAGGTGTGGATGCCATGCTCTTTACACAGGGTAAACAGTTCAATTAGAAAATCAATCTGCATCAGGGGTTCGCCGCCGGTAACCGTAAGGCCGCCTCCATTTGCATAAAAGGGTTTATTTCTTTCGTATTGTTCAATAATTTCCGAAGCTTCCATAACGGTACCGCCGGTCATAGGCCAGGTATCGGGATTGTGGCAATAAGCACATCTCATGGGACATCCTTGGACAAAAACCACAAAGCGTGTGCCCGGTCCGTCTACAGTGCCAAAGCTTTCTAAAGAATGAATTCTTCCGCTCATACAAAACTTCCTTTCTGGATTCCTGCAAGTGTCGCATCTCCTGTCATTTACATTTGAGAGGGGATTGACTGCTACCAGTATTTTATCATATTCCGTAGGAAAGAAAAAGCCTTCCGGAAAAATCCGAAAGGCTTTATATTCACAAGATAAATTAAATGTTCTCGTGGAATGTTCTGCTGATAACGTCTGCCTGCTGTTCAGGTGTTAATTTGATGAAGTTAACAGCATATCCGGAAACACGGATTGTTAACTGAGGATACTTTTCAGGGTTTTTCTGAGCATCAAGTAAAGTGTCCCTGTTTAATACATTAACATTTAAATGATGTCCGCCCTTTGTAGCGTAGCCGTCTAATAAGTTTACTAAGTTATCAACCTGAGCTGTATTTTCTGCCATGATAATTACCTCCTAATTTATAGTTGGGGGAATGCACCGGGCATTCCCCGTGTAATTAATTGAATTTGCTTATTCGTTGCCGTCTAAGCCTTCGTGAAGGGTAGGAACGCTGCATGCAAAAGGATTTTTGGAACATTCGGTACATCCCATAGTCTCCACATTTTTAGAACCTTGGGAATTCTCATCCACATCGACATTGATATGGCCAACATTGCCCGCCACACCTTTATCTAACTGTTTGATCAGGTCTTCAATCATTGCATTTTCGTCCATAGCTTTCACCTTTCTGTCTTAACTGATTATTTGTTTAAGTCAAGCTCGATGTCGCCTGCAAATACCTGATCTTCTTTACCAAGAGCTCCGGGGATGATAGTGAAGGTATTGGAAATACCGTCCTGTGCATCGTTGAACGGAAGCTTGGATACAGAAGATAAGGAAGCAACAGCACCGTGGGTGTCACGTCCATGCATCGGGTTAGCACCAGGAGCGAAAGGCTGGCCTTTTCTACGTCCGTCAGGTGTGTTACCTGTTGCCTTACCATATGTTACGTTGGAAGTAATGGTAAGGATAGAGGTTGTAGGAACACCGTTTCTGTAGGTGTGATGTC
>CAZZHJ010000009.1:17125-23296 GCA_964653815.1 uncultured Lachnospiraceae bacterium | reverse complement strand
ATTTCTCTTTTAACTACAATCATAAATCCCACACCGCAATTAAAAGTGGAAAGCATTTCCTCCTGCCCGATATTTCCTTTGTTCTGAATATAGGAAAAAACAGGCAGGGGTTTTATTTTTGTTAAATCAATTTCTGCACTTAATCCATCGGGAATTATCCTGCTAAGGTTTCCTTCTATTCCGCCGCCGGTAATGTGGGCCATTCCATGAATATAGGGACATCCGAATAAATTTTTAATCGCCTTATAATAGGGTGTATGAGGTTTCATAATTTGTTCAATAAAAGTCTCTCCTTGGATTTTATCAAGTTTAATCTGGGGCATTTTATCCATGAGCATACGCACTAGTGAGTAACCGTTTGTATGAAGCCCGTTAGAAGCAACGGCTAACACTATATCTCCCTCTCTGATTGCAGAACCGTCAATGATATTCTCTCTTTCCACGATTCCTGCAACGCTTGATGTGAGAATGTAGACGCCTTTTTCCACCACCTGTGGCTGTATAGAAGTTTCGCCGCCTACTAAGGCACATTCATTTTCTCTGCATGCTTCCGAAATGCCTTTTACAAAAGATTTAATGGTTTCCTTTTCCGCATTGCCGCACACAATGGTGTCCAATACAGCCAAAGGTCTTGCTCCCATAACTACAATATCATTAACCAGATGATTGATCATGTCATGACAGATAGATTCACTATAGCCATATTCCATGGCTAACTTTTGCTTTGAGCCCGGCTCTTCCGCCTTCAAAACGAGAACAGGATTTTTGATTTCCGGAAAATGGATATCATACAGGGATGCAAATGGACCAAATCCGTTTAGGACCCGCTGGTTCTCCGTCTTCAGATAAACTGCCATTTCCTTTTTCATGGCATCAGTATAAGAAATATCCACACCTGCCTTACTATAAGAAAAGCTTTCGTCTTTCTTTTCTTCTCCATTTAAAATTTCATCCACGCTGACCTGCAAAAGCTTTGCCAGTTCCACAAGCATTTCTACATTTGGCAGAGTTCCGTTTTCCCACTTGGAAACAGCCTGAAAGGAAACCTTTAATTTTTCCGCCACATCTGCCTGGGTCAGTCCCAAGGTTTTTCTTCTATGTGAAATAAATTTTGCAATTTTCTGATTATCCAATAAAAAACACCAACCTTTCCTGTTCTTATTTTATAAAACAGAAAACATTGGCGCAATAACCGAATACTTGAATATATATGGCAAATTCTACTATGGGTTGAGAAGTATATCATTTTAAAACGGAAAGGAGAGGATTCGAACCTCCGGTACGCTTTTGCATACGGCGCATTAGCAATGCACTGCCTTAAGCCATCTCGGCCACCTTTCCATAGTGGATGGGGTAGGACTCGAACCTACGTTGTCTCTTATGTCAGGGTTTTACAGACCCCTGCCCTCGCCGCTAGGCATACCCATCCTTGTTTTTTGGTTGGGTTCTTTGGCTCTTCCAAACGGAATATGCCAAAGAACCTTTGTTTTATGCACCGATTTGTATTGGTGCCGTTATGTTTACTACGAGAATATCATCTACCTGTACCTGAAAGATGACTGCAAGGATTACAAGATTATCCACGGAGGGTAATGCTGTGCCCTGCTGCCATTTGTAGATTGCCTGAGGGGTGGAGAATCCGAAAATATCCTGGATATCTTTTACGGATAGCCCTTTTTGTTTTCGTAACTGTATGATGTTCTGTCCTGTTTTAACCATATCAATGGTGGGAATTTGTATCATTTTTTATGTCCTCCTGTTTGCACGCTCCCCCGACGTGCTTAAGGGGCATAATTGCGGGGCAATCATGCCCCTTATCGGGCTTCGCCCTATAAGCCGCAGCCGCCAACCAGCCGCCCGTAAGCAAGCTTCCGGCGTCTGTTTGTCGACTACAGCTTGCACGTCTCAGTTTGCTTTAAAGTTGTAAATCGGTTTCATTACGTCTATGACGGTTACGGATTCTTTGATGACGTCGATGATGTCTTCTAAAGATTTGTAGGCCATAGGCGCTTCGTCTAATGTTGCTTCGTTTACGGAAGTGGTGTAGATGCCTTCCATCTCGTGTTTGTAATCGTCCAGATTTAAGTTTTCTTTTGCTTTTTTTCTGGACATGATTCTTCCGGCCCCGTGGGGTGCGGAATAGTTCCACTCAGGGTTGCCTTTGCCTACGGCTAAGACACTTCCGTCTCTCATATTAATGGGAATTAAGACTTTTTCCCCTTCGTGGGCAGCAATTGCACCTTTTCTTAAAATCATTTCCTCTGTATCAATATAGTTGTGAATGGTATGAAAAGGAGCTGTCCCGCTCATGCCTGTTCTATCCAATAATACTTCCGCTATTTTTTCACGGTTTCTTTTAGCAAAGTTCTGGCAGATTTCCACATCGGCAAGATAGTCTTCCAAGTAGCTTCCATACAAGAAACATAAGTCTTCCGGCATAGTGGCCTCTCTTTTATTCCAAGAAATCGCCTCTAACGCGGCCTGAATTTCTTTTCTTCTGCCTGCTGCCTTATATTCACGGATGATAGCATCTCTTTCTTCAAAGTAAGTTTCCTTTCCTTTGTTTAAATCAATTGCTAACCGCTGGTAAATTTCAGCTACTTGTTTTCCCAAATTTCTGCTGCCGCTGTGTATCACGAGATAATTGGTTCCATCCTCCGCCCGGTCCACTTCTATAAAGTGGTTGCCTCCGCCTAAGGTTCCAAGACTTCTTTCCAATCTTTTTGTGTCTCTTAGGCTTCTGTAGCACCGAAGATTTGTCAAATCAAATCTTTCCTGTCTGCCTTCCCATACATTCATGCCGGATGGCACAAAATGTGCGGCTTCATCCAATTTTTCAAAATCAATATCACCTTTCCCAAGATTCACTGTATACATACCGCATCCAATGTCCACTCCTACGATATTTGGAACGGCTTTATCCACAACGGTCATGGTCGTTCCGATGGTGCAGCCTTTTCCCGCATGGACGTCGGGCATAATCCTGATTTTGCTTCCTTCGGTAAATTCATAATCACACATCCGTCTAATCTGCTCTATGGCTTCATCCTCCACTACTTTTGCATAGCAGATGGCAGTATTTATTTTTCCTTTAATTTCAAACATTTCCTTTTTCCTCATCTTTCTCTAACATAATAAAACCGCTTATCTTTCATATAAGATAAGCGGTTCCCAAAATCCATGAAGTCTATAAATAATCAAACATCACACAATTCTGCATCTTTGTCTTATCCTACATGAGCGCATAAAAGTTAAGCTCTGATCTATTCTCAGCGCTTGATAACTTTCTTTTCTCAGATAATCAAATCGTAAAATTGTGTTCATCGTCATTGTTTCCTTTCCGGGTCTGTTTAGACCGCTTTTTTCTTTTCTAATCCCTAATATAACACAGAAAATTTATTTTGTCATTATACTCACAATATAATTTTCGGCTTTTTACCTTCTAATCCTCCGCAATGACAATCATATAATCCTCTTTTTCATATATAGTCTGTTCGGATTTCAGTGGATTTGTTACAATTTCTGTGACGCCGTCCCTGATTTTTTTATAACCTATAGCAATATGCCCCTTTCTGGCTGCGCTTTCCGTCACAGTATAGAAGTCCACGGAAACTCCTGTTTTTACATAGTCGGAAGCAGGTTTCATGTAAATTTCAGAGCCTTCCTCGTCCAAAATATCCTCAAAAAGCGCAGTCAACTCCCTGTTTTCGGCAATCTGGGTCATTAAAAGATTCACAATATTGGAGCCGATAACAAAATCCTCCACCCTGGCCTGCGTTGCAAGACGCTGATTGTTGCTCTTTCTCATTTCACTGGTAATAGTAAATCTTCTATCCATTTTTTGGGAAATATCTCTAAGGAAAATAAGCTGCAGCAGAGTCTGTGCATCTGATGCTTCGGAATCCAAATCGTCACTGCTCAAAACGAGAATATCATCTATATCCGGTAACAACAGTTCTTCTAACAGCTTGCGGTTAGTTCCTGAGCCGATTACCTGACTGATTTCAATATTCCTGCAGGCAATTTTATCCAATTCCAGTTTTTCGGGATATACAATGGTTACCTTAGAACCTTTCTCCACATAGCAGTCATATTCCTGTAAAATACGCTCAATCATATTATTACAGCCCAGTACCAGCAGATTTTCCCTGTTGGCCGTTTTTTTCGCGGCAGTATTAACAATGAGTTCCTCTTTTAAAGAAACTTCTCCTAAATCCAGTTCGAAAGAACCGTCATCATCTTCCAGCAAAATAATCAAATCTCCCTCTTCAACTACCGTATCCATAGGCGGATTCATATGCGGTCCATCTTCTTTACGAATACCGAAAACAACTGCCTTGGGAAATAAATTCAGAGTTTCATGCAGCGTCTTTCCATACAATTCCGGAATTTCCTCAAAATACAATTCATCTCCGTCATAATCAAAAAGCTCTACCAACACATTGGAAAGTCCCGGCTGCCTGCAGGTATGGGCAATAATGCGGGAAATAGCATCATTTGCGTAAATTATTTCAGCCCTTCCTTCTCCTGCAATCCTCGCAGCTTCCACATTCTGCTCTTCTTCAATAGCGGCCGTCATAAACAAATCTTTTACTAACAACTCCTTGTCCTTCAAATAAGCAGAAATAGATAAAATAATCTTAATCACTTCCGCATCTTCATAGACATTGATAATAACGGACCTGCTTCGCTCCACAGAACACCGCTCCAGAATATGGGCTTCCGATAAAGAACCACTCCGGCAGATTACATGGGATGTTTTGAAATCGGATATGTGGGATGCAATAGCTTCCTCCATTTCTTCTTTTTCCTGCGTACCCACTACAACAATACATTGGTTCTTGTGGTTAGAATTAGCCTCTATCAACTCATTTAGCAATGTGTACACATTATCATTAAATCCAATAATGACAGTATGCCGCTCTTCCAATACAGTAGATTTTCCCTTTCGGAGTTCTTTTAATTTACTTTCAAAACCCGTGGTAATAATACCGATTAAAATGCTGGTTACAAATAAGCCGCACAGGGTAACCAGAGACATAATGACCACATAGGGTATACTATCCAATGTATCTGCTGTCAAAGTTCCTGCATCCAGGACATGCATGGCGCTTGCCCAGATCTGACTGCTGAGTCCTCCTTCAGCTCCAAAGACAACTGCCGCAATTCCTGCCACACCAACCACAATCAGGGTAATGCCAAATAACAGCCCAATCAATGCAATTGTCCCTTTGGACATGATATTGTCTATTTGATATCGCACTTTTTCTTTCCAGCTTCTCTTTTTCATAATATTTTCCTTTCAGCAGTTCATTTTTTCAGCAAATCTGCCCCTCGCCATTTCTATTTTCCATATTCAGTCATATTATAATATATATTCAGTAGAAAGGACAGATACTTCTTATTTCCCACCATTTTCGACAGCAGAAAATTTCACAGTAAATCAAACGTTTTTTTGTGTTGATTTTATTTCTCTCCTCTGTTATTCTGGTGGTAATAGTAGAAATTGTTTTTCTATTAATATAAGTGCGGCCATATTAACTTTTAAAAACAGTGGGAATAGTGATAATATGAAAAAAAGAAAAAATAATCAGGGATTTTCTCTTGTTGAATTGATTATTGTAATTGCGATTATGGGGATTTTAGTTGGTGCCTTAGCACCAATTATGGTCAAATATTTAGAAAGATCCAAAATTGCATCAGACCAGCAATTGTTGGATTCAGTCTATCAGGCAGTCACGTTCGCTATTGCTGACCCCGATATCAACAATGATCCAGCCTCCAAAGCACTGATTGATGGTATGTCAACTCCCTGCACTCTGGAAAGTCTGATGACTCCTGCTAACAATAAACTGGCAGAAGATGTTATGGATACTTTAGGATGGACAGATTTAAACCAGCCAACTTATGAAAATCTTATCCGTTCTGCCCATGCTTCTAACTGTGAAATCTATTTGGTCTATCAGGGCGGCGTTAAAAATCCATTGGTTATGTGGATTACAACTACCGACCAGACCGGTAAAAAGGATACTTCCAACACCTCCTCTAACCCGAATAACACCGGAGACTGCATCTGTATCCGGTAAAATTACGGGAGTATTTATTCTAACATTTGTCTTTATTTAATTCATAATAAAATATGTATTGCTGCATAACTCCCTGGCAGCCGTG
>CAZZHJ010000009.1:6687-17115 GCA_964653815.1 uncultured Lachnospiraceae bacterium | reverse complement strand
GGCTTTCAGGGAATCCTTTTTTATAGTGCTTTTCCAGAGCCTGATTTATATGGGTATCTACGGGAAAGGCCTGTAAATGATGGAGAGCGAAAAGACAGATACAATCCGCCACCTTTTCTCCCACACCAAAGAGCTGCAGCAATTCTTCTTTTGCCTTTTCATAAGGCAGCCGGCGAATAGATTCCAAATCCGTTTCGCCGGATACAACGCTTCTTGCTGTACGCACCACATATTTACTGCGGTATCCCAGATTACATTCTTTTAAGTCATCTTCACCTAGACCTGCCAAAGCTTCCGGTGTCGGAAAGGCATAATAGATTTCTCCCTCCGCATTCATTTTCTTTTCACCATAGGCTTCACAGATATTCTGAATACAGCGGCGAATCCGCACAATATTATTCTGCTGGGAAATCAAAAAAGAGACTATCATTTCCCACAAATCCTGGTGTAAAATTCTGATTCCGTTTCCAAAACTGGCCGCAGAAACCAGATAAGCATCTTGGGGATTAATCTTTTGAATATAGGCAGGATAGTCTCCTTCCAAGTCAAAGTATTCTCTCCAGAAATTTTCAAATTCCTCTTCGTCGCAATGGAATATGCTTTCTTTTCCGTGCTGCTCCAGTTCCAGATATTTGGAACCGGCAATCAAAGTGTATTTGTCAGAGCCTTTGGGAGTCATGCGGAAGCATTGACCGGAGTTGCAGATTTGTTTTAAGCTAAAATTATCTAGTGTCTTTTGAATCATCGTTTGTATGATACCTTTTTTGTTTTATTTTAACACTTCCGCAGTTTATTTTTCAATGATATGGGGTTTCCTGTTATTGGAAGAAATCGAATAACATCCTGCTATTTCACTTCTCCGCCATGAAAAAAACACTCGTATATTCTCTGATTTCTGTAGAATATTTCTTCATAGCCCTGAAACCATGAAAACTCCCCTTCCACTCTACAGTGATAGTGATAGTCTCCATCTGTATAAATGCAAGGGCCTCTATATGGCATATCCTCTGATGCCAGAAGCAATGCATTTTTTAAAAAATCTCCGCTAAAATATTCTCCGGTTACCCGTCCTGAATAGTTCATACACCAGATGGGAATATCATTTATCCAGATTCCTTCTTCTCCCGAAAAATTTTCTCCGCCCAAATAAGTATCGTAATACAGGTATTCTCCCTCCTGATATTTCAAGTCATGAGATGACGGTCTGGTAGGGGTTACTTCTTTTCCTTTTCCGGCATATGTTTTCTGCTTTCCGCGAATCAAAAACGGTATAATTTCATTTGTGTCCGTCTCCCGCTGTTTCTCAAGGAGCAGACTGCATCCATCATCATCTTTTACTATACAGTCTACGGTAACTCCATAAATTTCACTCAGCTTTATCAATCCCGCCAGTTCCGGAACTGCCTGTCCGTTTTCCCATTTTCCCACAGTCTGTCTAGCAATTCCAAGTTTATATGCTAAATCTTCCTGGGAATAGCCCTTCATTTTCCTCAGTTTACAAAGGTTATCATGCAATGCCATAGCGTATGCCTCCTGATCTTTAATATAGTAGCTTCTAAAATAGATTATAAAGAAAATGCAGAAATTTGCTACCACTTGGAGATTGCAAAAATGTCAGGACTTCGTTGCATTTTAAGGAAATGCTTCTGTTAATCCAAATACTTTTCCAACATCATTTCCAATTCCATTTTTAACTGCTCCCTTACTTCAGCAGGCTCCAGCACTTCCACTGCCCGTCCAAAACCAAGCAGATAGTAAAACAGCCATTCTCCCCTGGGGAATGACATTTCCACCAGAAAACTTCCGTCTTCAAGTTCTTTGTAATCTTCAAATTCTTCGTAAACCCGGAAAGCTGCTTCTTTTGCAATCTTTAATTTCAATTGAACGCTATCTATCCAATAATTTTCAGAGTCCTTCTTTAAAACCGCTTCCCCACAAGTTCTTTGGAAAACTTCTTCCGTCAGCCTGAGCTTACGGATTCGTTTCAGTTTAAAGAACCGTTCTTCCTCATGTTTTCTGCACCATGCATACAAATACCATGCCTCTCCCTTGAAGCAAAGCTTTAAAGGCTCTACCTCCCGCTCCGACGTTTGACCTTTGGTATTAGCATAAGAAAAGCGGATGACCCTTTTTTCAATTACCGCTTTCTTTATGTTATGAAACAGCACTTCATCACTATGATTATCAGACCATGTTCCAAAATCCACTTCAATCCAATCATAGCCGGATTCTCCAAAGAGACTTCCCAGCTTTCGCAAAGCAGCGGTTTCTCCTTCCGGTTTCACAGCATCCACCGCTTTTAAGGCGGACAAAATTTCCGCCTTCTCCCCCTCGGTAATGACCGCTTTATTTAAAGTAAAGCCCGGAAGCAGGGACACCCCGCCGCCTTTTCCTTTACTCATGTAGACAGGGATTCCCGCACCAGACAGGGCTTCAATATCCCTGTAGACAGTCCTTGTGGACACTTCAAAACGCTCCGCCAGCTCCCTGGCGGTAACTTTTTCTTTTTCCAATAGAATATAGACAATCTCAAAAAGCCTGTTAATCTGCATTTAACTCTCTCTTTTCTTTATAGGACAACGTATCACTGTTTTGCGCCGCTCAGGCGTCACTCTCTCCGGGTTGGAAAGATAAATCTCATGATGACGTCTCTCGTCGGTAATATCCTTATCATAACCGTTTTCTTCTAAAAAGTCATCCATCAAAGCAATGGTAGCAGGCTCATCGTCGTAAGGTCCTACATGCATAATCTGAATGCACAGACCTTCGCAGACTGTCATAAATTCCGCCTTGGAGCATTCCATCTTTTTCTTCCGCTCCACTTCCTTTACCGCCCATTCAAAATCCTTCTGCGAAACAAAATCCGGCAGCCTGATCACAGAAATCCACTGGTATTTTTCCTTATGGCTGTAGTCAGTTTCGCCCTCTCCCGCCAGCCACCAGAACCCCTCTAAGGGAGGCACAACATAATCAAAATATCCTTCTATTTTATGGCCTGCCTTAGGACTCATTTTTATAGTAAAAGCAATGGCATAGAGAAGGCCTATGGCCTGCTTATAAGACCCGCCCTCCTCGTTGGGGCTGCCTTCTCCTCTTACCGCAATATAGTTCATGGAAGGAATCTCAACAATCTGGGGGTTTTCTCCCGGCATATAAAATTCTTTGTATTCCTTTTTGTAATCAAAAGCCATATCAATTTTCCTTTTTTTGTTTTTGGAAAATTATAACACCCATAATACGACATCTATCTGTCATATTATGGGTGTTTTTTCATATCATTCTGCTTTCAAAATTCAGACAACATACTTAAACTTATCCATTTACCTTTTATATCAATATCCCCATATTTCATATGCTACATAATCATGGTCATAATGATACCCTAGTTTCTCCGCAAGGATAACCGACTCTTTATTTTGTGCATCCCAGCTGGGATAAAATCCCCTCTTCAAACATTCCAGAATCAATGCCGCGCCGCTAATAGACGCAAGACCTTTTCTTCTGTATGCTTTTTCTGTATCAATTTGTATCTCAATTCCATCCCTATAGCTTGAATAGGAAGATGCACCGGAAACAGGAACGCTATCCTTTAAAATAACTACACCCAGCCCCTTCTTCCTGTATTCCTCATAATCTTCATACTGGGACACCCAGTCTTCGCACCATTCCTGTCTTTTACACCACAAAAACAGTTCTTCATCCATAAGCTTCAGCTCATATTCATGAGACAAACCTTCCACAATTTTCTGAAGCTTTTCCCTGGAAAATACATCCGGTTCTTTTTTTATGGCATATCTTGTAACCTTTTTGGTTCTTTCCCCGTAGCAGGCTTCTATCAATGCCGCCCACTCTTCATTTTGGGGAATCATGATTATAAAATCCTTTTCGCATCCTTTCGGTTTATAGGCCACAAGTTCTTTATCCGGCTTTCCTGCAAAAAAACAGAAGTCTCCTATAACCGCGGCAGCAGATACGGGATTTCCCAAATCATTTGCATAAACCGCTCCCATAACCTTCTGCAGGCAGGACCAGATTAAAGTTTCTTCCCAGTCTTTAAATAAATCTTCCACCTTTTGGGGATTTTCCATTTTATATATCATAGTTTTCTTTTCCTCATAATATTTAACATTCCCACCGACACTTCTTCAAGTCCACATGAAAATCATCTTTCATGGGAACGCCTTCATTTTGTAACAATTCTCCCTGTTCATGCCAGCCGGGCACTAAACGCCCTGCATGATTTACTACCCTGTGACAGGGATATTTTCCATAATATTCCGCCATGCTGAGGACTTTCCCCACCAGTCTGGCATTTTTGTCCCTTCCGATAAGCCTGGCAATCTGCCCATATGTGGCAACACTGCCTTCCGGGATTTCTTCAACCACGGAAAGAATTTCATAAATCAGGGATTCCTGTAAAACAGAGTGCATATGTTCCACCTGCCTCATTCAAAATAATTTATTCCTCTACCGTTACCTGAACCTGCACTTCACGGGATTCATGATTTGAACCTGTCGCCAAAACAGAAACCTGAAAGCTCCCCGGCTGCGAGCCTACATATACCGCCTGCTTATCCTCTGTTACTTTTGCATCTGTATCCTCTCGCGTATCTTCTGAAATCCCAAGTATCTTAACTTCTTTCGCCACTTCAACTTTTACCAGCTGCTCAATAGATAATGTTTCTCCTGCCTGACATACTACATTTTCATAAGGTGTGACTTGAGGGTTTTCATCCATATACTGTTTTAGTCCGATTATCAGATAAATCCCTGTCAATACTATTAATGCAAGGATAGCAATTGCAATACTGAGTACTATTTTTTTCTTTTTCTCCATACTAACTTTCTCCTGCTAATCATTTTGTATTGAGCATACCATATTATTTGCTATTTATTTTTATTAAGCCTGCACAATCTATTCCTCTCAGTTAGCACAGCACTTGTCTTTTTACATAGGCCCATTACTCCCACAGCATCATTATCAATAACGGCTTTCTGCAATTCTGACATTAATGCCATAAGATCATTTTCAATATCTTTTAATGCTTCACTACTTACAGGATCACTATATCGAAATTCATCTACCAGCTTTTCCAGTGCCTTAACTGCATCTTTTTCTTCACATTGTTCCAGCAAGGAATCTATCTGTGAGCGAAGCGTCTGCATACAATTAGTATCTGCTTGTAATTTCATGTCCTGTCTTTCAATTTCATCACGCATTGCACTTGTTGAAATAAGGCCGATTGCCGCAGACGCCAAAACAGCCACATAGAGAACAAGCACAAGCCACAAAGGAACAACTGCGGCTAAAACCATAAAAATAAAACTTAAAATAATCTGAATGAGCAGATAAACAATTCCAATCCGTACAATGGGAAAACCATAAAATTTACTTCTTACACTTTCTTTTCCCCCAAAGGCAACTTTAAAAATGTAAATCTGAATGCACATGGCTATTATGGAAAAGACATACGATATCCAGAACACCCTATTCATTTTAAGTGGCGCTGCAAATACTATAACAGAAAATGCAATAAAGGCAATCACAACTACAGCCAAATACCTTTTTTGATTTTTAGTCATTAGTTATCCCCCCTTTTCTTTCCACAGTTATCGCAGAATGCACCTGTCAGTCCAGTTTTCCCACAAGTGCAATTCCAAACTCCCAATCCTGCTTCTGGTTTTCCAGCCCCGCAATTTGAACAAAAATTTCCACTGTTTCCTTTTGCTCCACATGTACAGTCCCATGTGCCCGGAGCAGCCATTTTAACCGGACGTTTCTCCCCACAATTGGAACAAAAATTTCCTGTTATTCCTTTATTTCCACACTGACAATCCCATGTACCTGAAATTGTGTTACCCATGGTTTGGCCCATTTGACCTGCCGTGTTTGCCAAAGGTTCCATGGCTTCTTTTGTCATTCCTATGACACTGCCCATTGCACCTAATCCCACACCTAAACCAGCAATATTGCCCAATGCTCCTCCGCCGTCAGAACCGCCTAAACCATTTTTCATTGCTTCCAGTCCAACTTGTCTGGAAGTCTCCTGTTGATATGTAAAACCTTTTATTTCCATTTCCATGGCTTCTGCTTCCGCTTTCATACGATATGCATCTGCTTCTGCCTGCTTTTGGATCTTAAGCGCCTCTGCCTCGCCCTGTGCTCCGATAATCTTCATCCTCGCTTCTGTCTGGGCTTCAACTGTCTTTCTTTCCGCAGCAGCTTCTGCCTCTTTCTGCCGAATCTGCTCCTGACGAACTAAAAGATATTGTTCTGCATACTGGTCTTTCAGCCTTTTAAAGTTAGGATCATCGTCGGGCGTAATAACACGGCTGACAAAGAATTCCGGCATTTCAAGGCCATAGGCTTCCAGATATTCGTTTAACCTTAAACGCAGGTCAGCCGATAATTCCATGAGCTTTTCATCTATTTCCAGAATATTAATTCCACTTTCCTTAATAGACTGTGCTAAAAAGCTTTTGACCTGGGTCATGATCATTGCACGGAAATATCCTTGCCCATCCGAAATAATCTGACTCTGCTTTAAACTTCCGGACGTTCCTACTAATTTTATTAAAAGTTTTCTTGAATTCACAACATGAATATTAAATTCCCCACAAGCTCCAATTTCAATGTGAAGCCCGGAAGCAGGGTCAAACATCCGAACCTTTGAATCCGTCCCCCATTTAATACCCATTAAAGTTGCTAAATTAATATAATAGACTTCCGAATGAAAGGTCCCTTCTGTATCAGTAGGAAGTTTATAAATTTTTTCCAGCATCGGCAATTGCTGTGTCTCCAACGTATACCGGCCTGCTCCAAACAAGTCTAATGCCTGTCCGTCGCGGAAAAAGATAGCTTCCTGGCTTTCATGTACTATCAGCTGAGAACCCAAATTAAAATCTTCAATCGGATGCTTCCATACAATTGTATCTTCATCCCCCTCGTATTTTATAATGCTTGCAAGTCCATCCCTTTTAATTTTCTCGCTCATTATTCGTTCCTGCACTTTATTTACATGATCACACACGGGACAGACATATGTATCCACGCTCTTTCCTGCTATTAACCGAACGCCACATTGCTCACATGAAAACTCTTCATAATGGGATTGCTCTACCAATGTATTAATTGTTTCATGGCACACGGGACACTTTGCCCTTTCCCCCTGTGCCTGATCAAATACAACTGTATTGCCACAATGAGGACATTCCCTACTAATTAGTTTATCGGTCCTCACATTTATAGTATATCCACAGGTACAATCAATTTTCTTTCTTGCAAAAAAGCCTGTTCTTCCTTCCGCGAAACTGCCGCATTGGGGGCATTCAATTACAAATTTACTCATAGCAAACTCCTTTATTTGTTCTTTTACCTTTTTAAACTGATGTTATTTTTATCTAAATGATTTATTACGCATTTTTTAAATAGTCTTCTACTTCATTAATAGCTCTGGCTTTTTTATTTCCATAAAATTTCTCTATTTCAACTGTTCTTGCAATCCTTTCAATAAATTCTTTATGTTTTTCATTTGCCATAAGAGCGCCAATTTCTTTTACTGCTTCATATATTTCTTTTGCATTAGAAAATTGTTCTGCATCTGCCGCTAACTTTTCCAGTTCCGGTCTCCATCCAGCTACATATCTATCACACAAACTAACGTATTTCAGCGCTTCGGGATAATCCCCAAGTTTGATAAATATTTCCTGTGCCTGAACATAATCTATATACTTTTCTGCATTCTCATATTTTTCAACCGCTTCATCAAAAAACCTCTTTAAATCCACGTTCCAAATTTTATCTGCATAATCAGAAGCTTCCTCATAATCCCCATAGTCAATAAATTCGTCTCTCAGCCTAAAGTAGCCTTCTATGGTATGTATTTCCTGATACTCTTTCTTCAGGCTCTCATACCGTGTGCTTTTTGCTAATTCAGACGAAGCTCTAATCATTTCATCCAGTTTGTTTTTTATTTCATCATCAGCAAAACGATATGCTTTTTGTATCAATTTGTCATCCATTGAAATATGTAAACTGGAATAAAGTTTATCTTCTGTAGATATTTTGTGTAACGCCATAAATTTGTATAAATATACCTGGGGATTTTCCGGATCCTGGTTAAGAACATTTTCACAAAATTCATCGGCCTTCTCATATTCTTCATCCTCTAAAAACATAACTATTCTTTTTAATAAAGGTCGTGTATTTGTACTTGTCTGTTCATTTATCTGATTTGGGGTATCCTCAGATAAATTTATCTTTTGAATACCTCTGACCAGGTCCTGAATGAATCCTAATTTACCCATGTCCTGTGCCTGAAGTCCTTTAAACTCATCTGGCATATCATAAGCATCTATATCCTTGTAACAGGGAATTAAATATTTTTTCTTATCCCGCAACATCATTTTAAGAAAACGTGACCATTCATTCTTAACCCAGACTGCATGAAAATATTCATATTTAGTCCCCAATGAAAGCATTATGTTAGCAGAACTCAGAGCAGAAAAAATATAAGGTTCATATTGTTGCCCCAATTTATCTTCTAATGAAATTCTGGCAAAAAATACTTTATACCCTTTTTCTGTCAATGCATCATATATTTCCTGTCCTAAAACACTATCTATTGTTCTATTTCCTTTTTCATCGGTTTCTTTATAACAAATAAAAATATCATACGGCTTCTCATTTTTACTGATAGCCAGAATATCATCCATAAGTTCATCAATTCTTCTTGCTTCGTCACGATAAACCTTTTGTGCGACTACATCTGAATATTCCATTGCAAGATTAAAGTTTTCATCCTGCGATATCTTTTGAAATGATGCCCTGTGACATGTAGGTATTTTATTCCCTGTTACGGGATCATCAACATATTCAATTCCATAATTACATAAACACAATCCCCAATATGCCTCTGCATCTTCCGGGAATTCAACAATTAAGCTCTCATATAAAGAAGCAGCCTTATCAAATTCGCCGGCCATCCTTAAACGGTTAGCTCTATTAAATAAATTAGCTGCTTTTTCACTGTCTGAAGTAGAAATCGTCTGCCTGCTTCCACAATATTCACATTCTGCTACTGGCGAGTCATCAACAATCGTTAAATCTCCACCACACATTTTACATCTGCAAATTGCCATTTATTCTATCCCTCTTATCTCTCAGTTATCTCCGTATTTTTTAGCGCAAAATCAAGGAACAACGAAATAATTTCGTTTCTTGTTCTCCCGGATTCTTTTGCAACAAAGTCTATATCCTGTAGCATATCCTTGGGTATTCTCGCTGATACTACTACCGATTCTTCTTTATATCTTTTTGCTTCGATTTTTAATATTTTATTATCCATTTTCCCTCTTGAATACTATTGTAATACAAACGTAATCTGGTTTCAAGAGCACATTTTTCAATAATGCGCTAATATTAGTAACATTTAGATAAATTTTATCATAGAATGACCGTATTCTCTATAAAATTTTTGCAATTATATTTATCCACATTTTACCTTTCCACTCTTTTCTCACATCTTCCGTCACAAAGCATTCCTTTATCTCAAAACCTTTCTGTCCAGAAAAAATCTCTATTATTTCATTTTCCGCATAATCATTAAAGAAACGGCCATCTGCAAAGCGTTCTCCACTCCCAAGCTTAAAAGAAGCATATAATATCCCATTTTTCTTCAATGTTTTGCACAATTTCTCAATAACAGCAGACATCTCTTCTTTTGCAACATGCAAAAGCGATGCACATGCCCATATCCCATCAAATTCATTCTCATATGTAATTTCTTCTATACGCTGGCATTTTACCTGCTTCCCAAAAAACTTACTGGCATATTTACAGATTTCTTCAGATGCATCAATGGCTTCAACCTGATAACCATCCTCTATAAACCGCTTACTATCCCTGCCGCTTCCGCACCCAACATCCAAAACTTTTCCGTTCGGTTTCAGATACTGCTTGAATTTTTCATAACAATAACTCATGTCAGCATCCTTTGTCTTCGCACAAAATTCTTCTGCATGATTATTATAATATTCTATGGTTTTATTTTGCTCGTTCATCGCATAACACCCAATTTGAAAATCCGCTGTTTTTCGCCGACTGATAAACCGGTAAGATTATCTCTGACAATCTATCTGCAAATTCTTCCTTCTTTAATCCCGGTCTATATAGTTTTTGTTTAATATCATTATTATTCAAATGCTCCTTAGCACACTTGTCAAACTCCTCATGCAACTTATCATTTTGCCACAGCATGGAATAGGATAAATACTCCATCTGACAAAACGAAAAGAAATATTTCTCCCAATCAGGAAGATGATTGCTTTTTTTACTGTTAATACTTCTTGTTGTGGGATGAAGATTCCAAAATTCATCATGGGCAACATATGACCACGGCACAAAATGATCAATGGAAATATCATCCT
>CAZZHJ010000009.1:0-6587 GCA_964653815.1 uncultured Lachnospiraceae bacterium | reverse complement strand
TCATCATGGGCAACATATGACCACGGCACAAAATGATCAATGGAAATATCATCCTTTGTTAATTCTATATTTCCGTAAATTTCATGAACGGGCTGCAATTCTATTAACATTTTCCAGTATTTCTTTACCTTATCCAACTTGCGCTCCTGTGGCGGATATAATTTGTCTGCAATTCCCGGCACACTGGGATTCCTTTTTTGAAGATAAATAATCATGTGATACTGCAGCCAGCCTTTGATGATTTCCTGATTTTTTACAATATAATCCATCCATTGGGGTTGTATTGTAATGACAGTGTTCATTCCATCATAAATTCTGAAATAGTATATCAGGCTTCGTTCCTGATTGATTCTGGAAATCAAATCTTTTTTAGGCACATCCCAGCTTTTTCCCTTTAGGTTTTCTAAAAATGGAGCCTGCAGCCTGTAAGGTACATTTTCAATCAATATTCTTTTTATCCGTTTGACCTCTTTATCTGCACAGGTATGTAAATAGTCCAGAAGAACTTCTTTCTTTTCCGAAGGTTTCATTCCACTTATACTCTGCACACGTTTAACAGCTATTTCCAGATTATCTTTGGGTCCCAAGTTCAAATGGTACTCTGAAACCATATACCATGCATCGGCTATCATCTCATCAACTAATTCTTCGTATGTAAAATGGTCTTTTCCATTTATGATTTGGTTGACTATCGCCTGAAACCAAAATAGCTTGTAACATTCGCTTTTATTATCGAAAAGGCGGCTGAGATATTGGATGTCCAGGTTATCGGATGAGGGAAGGTACATATCAATTCCTTTCTAGTATGTTTTCAAAATTTAAACTGTTATTTCTTAATTTGCTATATAAACACTACTACTTTTTACAAAATATCTAATTCAAATCGCTCATACAATCCCGGCACTTCCTGGTCCGGATAACAAGCAGCTTCCGATACTTTTTCTTTTCCACTTTCTTCTCCCTTACCTCACATATCTCCTACTGATCATTGTGTATTGAGCATATCACAATTTATTAATTTCTTCCATAAAAAGTATTGACTCCCACGTACCGTGATACTGTATTCTCTTCTTAAGGGAGATGATTACAATGAAAACCATAAGTCAGGTTGCAAAATTAACAGGTATCAGCATACGCACTTTACAGTATTACGATGAAATCGGATTATTTAAACCAAGCAGCTTAACACAATCCGGCTATCGTTTATATGATGACGACGCTTTACAAAAGCTGCAGCAAATATTATTTTTTAAAGAACTGGGCTTCTCCTTAAAAGAAATCAGTGAAATTTTCCAAAATCCGGCTTTCGACAAGATTGGAGCTTTTAAAAAACAGAAAGAACTGTTTCTATTAAAGCGCAACCGAATAAACCGGCTTATTGAACTTCTTACTCGTTTAGAGCAAGGAGAACAGTGCATGAGTTTTAAAGAATTCGACCTGTCCGATTATATCAATGCACTGGAGACATTTAAAAACACTAACACTGATGATATTGTCAGGCATTGGGGAAGTGTTGAAAATTTTGAAATGCTCATTCAAAAAGCAAAGGATCACGAATCTCAAATAGCTGAACGCGCCATCAAACAATTCGGCAGCGTAGAAAAATACACCGAAGCAATGAAGTATAATCTGGATCATTTTTCTGAACTTATGGAAAAGCAGGTATCGGAAGCCCCTGCATTCACACAACAGATTAATGATTTGTATAGGGAACTGACTGCGGATAGAAGAAGAGAAGTTTCTTCCTCGGAGACACAGGCCATTGTTGAAAAAATTGTCGGACTTATGGAGGAAAATATAACTGTTGATTTTTCTGCCTCGAATTATTGGGAAATGATTATTAATGTTTACTCTAATGATTATGTCAGGAGGATAACTGATGCGAAGTATGGGGATGGGGCAACGGATTATATTGCGGGGGCATTTCGGTGTTATTGTAGTAAACATTAACAGGCGGTCTCAAAAGACCGCCTGCCTACTAATTTTATATTCTTGCAATACACTCCTACACATTTTTAATCTACTTATAATATTTACAAAGATTTTCTTATTTTACACCATCCCTAATAACAATTTTGCCCGTTCTTCTGGTGCCATTGACTTATTATTTATTATTTTCCACAACTCATCATTATCATCTTTCCTTAATTCTTCAACTGTATTTCTTTCAATCAATCGAAGAATCCTACTTAACGCTCCCAGATTTCCTTCATAAAAGCCTAAGACTAATTGATCTCCCAATAAAACACGACATATTTTCTCATAGGCATCATGGATATAGATTAGTTCTGTCATATCTTCAACACTTATCATACCAAGTTTCCTTCCCTCTTCTTAAATTTCCCTTCTGTAATACTAGTATTATAATACTTCTTACAGATTATAAAAACACTATAACAAGTTTAAAATAGAAGTGCAAGAGAAATCTTGCGCCATTTTTTTACAAGAAATAAAAATTAATAAATCTTTTGGGCTTAATTTGACGATTAAAGGGAGATATTGACCCATGGAGGAAAAATGGATAGAGATTATGGACATTTAGAAATTCGTCTTACCGAATTATTAAAAGAAAAGGGATTAAACAAATATAAACTATCACATAAAGCTGAAATGAACTGGAAGCAAATTAACAATTACTGCAATAATAACATTACTCGTTTGGATACTCTTGTACTGTGCAAACTATGCACTGCTTTGGAATGCAGTATCCATGATTTACTTGTTTTTATTCCATCGGATATTGATAACAACAATTAGTAGATTACTTTGCCTTGAATTAAGAACGTATGTTTCTGTATATATATTTCTATTACTTCTTTAGGATTATAAAACTTCTATACCAAGTATAGAATATTACTATAAAACAGATAATTATAGTAATATCAGAGGTGGAAAATTGGAAGATAATTATGGGCGTATAGAAATACGTTTAGATGAACTTATGAAGAAAAAAGGCTTAAGTAAGAATAAGCTGTCACATAAAGCTGAAATGAATTGGAAACAGATTGATAATTTCTGCAACAATAACATTACCCGGTTAGATGTTTTTGTTTTATGTAAGCTTTGTACCGTTTTAGAATGCAAGATAGAAGACCTACTGGTATTTTATCCGCCTGAAAAAAAATAATCAGATTCTATATTACTATCACAATAATATTCAGCCATTTTTCATGCTATCGCTCTTTTCTCACATCTTCTGTCACAAAGCGTTCTCCGCTTCCAAGTTTAAAAGAAGCATATACTTTTCACAAAATATCTAATCCAATAATTCAAATCGTTCATACAATTCTTTTAATTGCAAGGCTCTATCTCTATATTTCTCATACAACAAATAACTATCTAGCATATTCAAGTAAGAACCTCCTCCATATATTTGTGCATCCACACTAAAAATCACAGTCGAATTTTGTTCAGAAAATTGTTCCCATAGTTGCTGGGAATCAGTCAGTTCCACTTTATTTTCTTCATTAAGTGAATCCAAGAGCAGCAAATAATATTTGTCCATTTCCTGCTCCCAAAGCTCTGCATATTTTATATTGACTGCAATAATCTCGGATGTAATCCCCTGTGTGTTATCAAGTTCTTTACTATATTCCGTATCAAGTGCTAATATTTCGTTTCCCACTTCAACAAATTCTTTTTCTTCTTCAAGCGCTTGTATCATAATGGACAATTGATTATTTTCTTTTTCAGTATTCTTTGCCTTTATATAGAAAATAAAATTGAGTATAATCGAACACATTAACAGGATAACAATTATAAATACAAAAATTTTTTTCTTCATGATTACCTCTTTTCAAGTTTTTCCATACGGGACTTATAGAAGTCAGTCTCCCGCCATTCATCCAAGGTTAAATATTCATCCATGATTATAAGCTCATCCGAACAATATATATTGTTCCACAATACTTCATCCAATTCCTTGCTGACACTAAAGAAATCCCATGTAACCCTATGACCATCATCCCACCTTTCCCCTACGGAAAAATGGTAATAACCCTCGGAAAACGTCACATATATCAGTTCATAATGTGCCCTGCCATCTGATCTCTTCGCAATATGAAACATATAGTCATCCATTTCCGGCACTTCCTGGCACAGATAATCCATAGCTTCCGACATTTCCTCCGTTGATACATCGTCTTTTCTTTGTATAGCTAAATCTTCTTTTAAACTATCCACAGTTAAGCCGTTTTTTGCTTCTGTACCAAAAGCAATCGCTTGACTTTCCACAATAGTTGACACTGTGCTCCTAAATCCACTTTGTACATTTTCCGATAATTCACTGTCCGTTTCATTCACAGTAGAACATCCGCATAAAAGCAGGAATAGGAGAATAATACTCCATTTTTGTTTTTTCATTTTCTATTTTCCTCTTTTCCATCCCAAGTCATATATCTATTATGGGGCACGCATTTTCAAATAATGTCGGGTCGGCAACAATATTATTTTTGATTATATCATACTATTTTTACCATTTGGTACCGTATACGATAAAAAGAGAATTTTTCTTAAAACTTCTTAAAATATACAAAAAAACAGGCAGTCATAAGACCACCTGCTTTTATCCCAGTTTTATACCTACCTAAACTCTAAATCCGCTAGTTCAAATGCCTTCTTCTCACTTAACTCATCGGCCGGTCCAAGGAGCATTACGTCCAAATAATGCTCTTCTCCAATGTCCACAAAGAAGATATAACAAACAGAGTTCGTACTATCTACAGCCCTGCAATAATAAGCATCACGACCTCCAACCTGTGTCTCTACGGGTTTTATATCTGAGAGAGTATCAGTCTTACTAGCCCATATATTATAATAATCCGTAAGATCTTCTATCACATCATTTGTTAAGTCACAGAAAGAATCACTATATTCCACACTAATATTTCCCTGGTCATAGATAAGTGAACCTGTTCCTAAATACACATGTTCAGCATCTAAGGGAACATCAATTGTGATGGTTCCGGAACCAACCACTATGTCACAGGAATCGCCTGCACGGACAGTTTCTTTCTCTGAATCATCATCTCTGAGTTCGCCCTCTTGTACATCGTCTTCCTCTGCTTCATACCCATCTGCCGGAGTCCACGTCATAAGATTGCCTGACTCAATATTGTAGCAGTAGAAAATTTCGCCATCGTAGAATCCCCAATAATAGGTATCTATATTCGATTCATCCCCATTATCCAATTGCTCCTGATACTCATCTTCTACCACCATGTTTTCGTGATGCAGTATCATACATATCATATTAGCTTTACTATATACAAGTTCATTATCCGCCGCATCAAAAAAGATCTGCATTTTTTCTTCGGAAAAGTTAAAGACACACTTTTCACGATATACACCGCCTTCAGCATAGTCATTGGTTATATAATCGTAAGCTTCTTCTCCGTAATATACTTCACAGGGTCCGCCAAAATAGTTGATGGACCGGTCAGAAGCATCCTGATACCAGACAAATTCCATGTCATCATCTATGATAACCAGAGAGCCATCCTCTTCCACAATAAAGCTCTTGTTGCGAAGAGTATTTTCCGGTTCCTGTGCTTTCCCAGACTCTTCATCTCTCTGATTCTCTACATCATTTAATGCATTCTCATTATCTCTTGCTGCCCCGCAGCCTGTCATACTAAATGCCATAGCTGAAAATACCAGAACAACGCATAAAAGATTTAACAGTAATTTTTTAGTTTTTTTCATCATCATGTACCTTCCTGTTACTTTTTTACATATAACATAAAGAGTAACAAAAAGCCACTCTGATTTCCAGCAACTTAAGATTGCACTTTCTGCAATCCGAAGGGACTGTTTGAAATTTACTAAACATAGCTACATTACTGTACTATTTGCAAATGCAGTAGATGTATGGGAATCATACCAGTTAACAATACTTGTTGCCGTAGCAATAGCCTCTATACCAAATTCGCCAAGTAATCTATGGACTTCTTCCTCCGACGCTCCCTTTAATGCCTTAAGCCTGTTTATAAAGTCACAAAAACGTCCTTTATCCATCCGGATGAGAAAACTGTCCTCATACTGTGCACAATATTTTTTTAATTCGTCCTCTCTCCCTTTAAACGGATGCAGTGGAATGACATCACTGCCTCCCCATTCAAAGTTTCTGATAATACAATTTTCCACCTTCAAAACATAAAATTTGTACGTATTCTGCTCCGAATAATCCGTTCCTGCCGGATCTGCAAAAACAGGGGCTCCCAATGCTCCCGCCGGAATTTCTAAATCAATCTTCCCTTGGGATTCCTCCCGGATTTCCCTCATCAAAGCCTCTTCTATCGTTTCCCTGCCTTCCATATTTCCTCCAAAGAAGTTGGGCATTCCTGCCAGATAAGATTCCATATATTGATCATCATGCAAAAAGTATGGAGAATACTGTGCCGAAATAGGAAAATAAATATACTCATCCCTCTCAATAATGCAATATACCTTTCTTTTGGGATATCTCGACTGTTTTGCTCCCGGTTTTCCATTAAATCTTCTTTTAAATATACCTTTACTATCCATTTTTCTATCTCTCTATACTTTCTTATATATTTTGCACAAAAAAGCCTTTATTTTAGCTGTTT
>CAZZHJ010000008.1:0-23968 GCA_964653815.1 uncultured Lachnospiraceae bacterium | reverse complement strand
TGATATCCTCCTCCGACATAGGCTTGCCCAGCAAAAATCCCTGAATATTGTCACAGTCTATTTTTTTCAGGTATTCATACTGTTCTTCTGTTTCCACACCCTCCGCAACTGTTTCAAATCCCAGCTTTTTCACCATGGAAACAATGGATTCTGTAATAACCTGGGTACTCTCATCCTGAATAATCGTGTCAATAAAAGATTTGTCAATCTTAAGAGTGTCAATAGGCAGCCCCTTTAAATAAGACAGCGAAGAATAGCCGGTACCAAAATCATCAAGGGAAATCTTAATACCGTACTCTTTTAAGGTGTGAAGCTTTGCAACCACCTGCTCAAAATCGTCTATTAAAATACTTTCCGTAATTTCCAGTTCAATATCCCTGGGATTTACCTTATATTTTTCCAGAATTTCCAGAAGGTTGCTGACAAAATCCGGACGCTTGTATTGAATGGAAGAAATATTAAGGGACAATACCATATTGCAATTATAGGTTTCCCTCCATGCCGCATATTTGCGTATTCCTTCTTCCAACACCCATGTACCAATGGGAACGATCATTCCACTTTTTTCCGCAATGGGAATAAATACCCCCGGATTAATCATTTTACCGGATTCATCCTGCCAGCGTATTAAGGCTTCCACGCCCCGCAGTTTTCCCGTCTTAGAATCATACTGAGGCTGGTAATACAAGACAAATCGGTTCATATTGACAGCCTCTTTTAATTTATTTTCCATATTCATATTATCAATAAAATCCTGGAAAATAGGCGCTTCAAAATATTTCATACTATTAGGACCATGCTCTTTTGCACGGAACATAACGATTTCCGAACAATTGATCAATTCCAGACTTCCAGAAGCAGCTTCAGGATATTCTGCCACGCCGGCACAAACCGAAATAAAGACCTCATGTCCGTCCAACAGATAAAAAGGCTCATCAATTCTCCTGACAATTGTCTGAAAGATTTTATCCATGCTATGGCTTCCCACAGGATTTTTTACTGCCATATAATAAGTGTCGTCCGTTACATGGGCCACAATCGTCTTTTCATCCATAAATTCTTTTAAGAACAAACCAAATGACTGAATTAACTCATCTCCTGCCACTAGACCCAATCCATCATTGATTTTCTTAAAATTATCAATATCTACGCACATAACAGCGACGATCTCCCCGCTGTCTTTCGCATCCCTGATCCATTCGCTCAAAATACGCACAAAATAATTCCTGTTATAGAGTCCTGTGAGCACATCATAATATGCCATATATCGCAGTTCTTCCGTCTGCTTCTTGAATTTTGTAATATCTCTGATCCGTATTACCTTTTCTACAGGCTTTTTTCCTTCATATTGAACCGTACACTCATATTCCAACCACTTTTTCACAGCAGGGAAAAAGCACTCAGCCACTTTATTCTGTTCGCCCGTCTGCTCCAAAAATAGAACCTGTTTCAGTTCGCCTTTATCCTTGTCTTCTACAAGTTCCAGCAATTTCATGACATCCGCCGGCGCATCTATCTGAAAATCAAAAAACCCCTTCCAATTCCCCAATGTGTCAATCTTATTCTTCTGGAAATCAATATAAAGAAATGCATTCTGGGAAGTAGAACAAACCAACTGATACATTTTCTCCTTATTGTTCAATTGCTGATTTAGTGCACGAACCATATCAAGTTGAAATTGCAAATCGTCCATCTGTTCAACCTTCCCTTTCCTGCTTAAATGCAAATGTTACTACTTTTTAGAAATGAATCCCTGTGCCTTTAATAATTCCGCACACAAAACGGCTCCGCCTGCAGCGCCCCTTACGGTATTATGGGACAATCCTACAAACTTATAATCATAAATGGTATCTTCCCTTAAACGTCCGATAGAGATTCCCATGCCGTTTTCATAATCCACATCAGCCTTTACCTGAGGTCTGTTATCCTCTTCCATATACTGGATAAACTGCTTCGGTGCAGAAGGCAGGTCTAACTCCTGGGGAACGCCTTTGAACGCTGTGAGCTTTTCAATCAGCTGTTCTTTGGAAGGTTTCTTTCTGAATTTTACGAATACGGCTGCCGTATGTCCGTTTAATACGGGAACACGGATGCACTGACAGGAAATCTTGGGCTCCGCTGCAGGAACAATCTGTCCGTTTTCCACCTTTCCGTAAATTCTCAAAGGCTCCTTTTCGCTCTTCTCCTCTTCGCCACCGATATAAGGGATAATGTTTTCCACCATCTCCGGCCAGTCCTTAAAGGTCTTTCCTGCTCCGGAAATTGCCTGATAAGTGGTTGCAATCACTTCATAAGGCTCAAATTCGCGCCATGCATAAAGAACAGGAGCATAACTCTGGATGGAGCAGTTGGGCTTTACAGCCACAAATCCCTTTGTGGTGCCCAAACGCTTCTTCTGGGCTTCAATAACCTCTGTATGTCCGGGATTAATCTCCGGAATGATCATGGGCACATCCGGGGTCCATCTATGAGCAGAGTTGTTGGAAACAACAGGTGTTTCCGTCTTCGCATAGGCATCCTCAATTGCCCTGATTTCCTCTTTTGTCATGTCAACGGCGGAAAAAACAAAATCAACCTCTGCAGCAACCTTTTCCACTTCATTGACATTTTTTACGATTATATTTTTAACTGCCTCCGGCATGGGGGTATCCATTTTCCATCTTCCGCCTACAGCCTCTTCATAGGTCTTTCCTGCAGACCTTGGGCTCGCTGCAACAGTGGTTACCTCAAACCAGGGATGGTTCTCCAACAGGGAAATAAACCTCTGTCCTACCATACCCGTTCCGCCTAAAATACAGACTTTTAATTTCTCACTCATTTTTTCATTCTCCTCACTCATTTTGTAACTATATATGAATCAATCCCCGCTACTTGTTGCAGGATATTGACTTATACCTTTTAATAAATCTGGTCCCTGTCTTTCCAGTCGCTCTGAAGGTATTCCTTCTCCATGGCAATAACCTTTTCCATGGCGCCTTTTCCTGGCGCACCCATGGTAAGTCTCTTTTCCACACAAGTCTTTAAGCTGACAGCATCATAAATGTCCGGCTCAAAAACTTCGCTGATTTCTTTAAACTCCTCCATGGATAAATCCAGAATCCCCTTGTTCTTCTCGATGCAAGTTAGCACCAGCTTACCAATAATACTATGGGCGTCCCTGAAAGGCACTCCGTGGTTTACCAGATAATCCGCCGCATCGGTGGCATTGGTAAATCCGTTTATGGCGCTGTTCTCCATAACATCTTTCCGGAATTTCATAGTAGAAATCATACCGTTAAACAGTGCAAGGCATCCCTTTACCGTATCAATAGCATCAAAGGTCAGTTCCTTGTCCTCCTGCATATCCTTATTGTATGCAAGGGGAATTCCCTTTAAAACAGTGAGCATAGACATAAGCGCACCATAGACCCGTCCTGTTTTCCCTCTGATCAGCTCCGCAATATCGGGGTTTTTCTTTTGCGGCATAATGCTGCTTCCCGTGGAATAGGCATCATCGATTTCCACAAAGCGGTACTCGTTGGAATTCCAGATAATGATCTCCTCACAAAAACGGCTTAAATGCATCATAACGGTGGACATGGCGCTTAACAGTTCTATGAGATAATCCCTGTCTGCCACAGAATCCATACTGTTTAAGGTAGGACCTTCAAAGCCCAGAAGGGATGCTGTATATACACGGTCAAGGGGATAAGTTGTCCCCGCAAGGGCACCGGCGCCTAACGGACAGTAATTCATCCTGTGGTAAATATCCCGCATACGCAGCCTGTCTCTCTTAAACATCTCAAAGTATGCGCCCATATGATGGGCCAGCGTAACCGGCTGGGCCTTCTGTAAATGGGTAAAGCCCGGCATATAGGTCTCCGTGTTTTCTTCCATAATACCAAGAAGCGTAGTCAGCAGTTCCTTAAGCAGATCATCCATATTGACGATTTCACTGCGGATATACAGCTTCATATCCAATGCGACCTGATCGTTACGGCTACGGCCTGTATGAAGCTTCTTGCCTGTATCGCCGATCCTGTCAATGAGATTTGCCTCCACAAAACTGTGGATATCTTCATATTCTTCCGTAATCTCAAGCTTACCGTTTTCCACATCCTGGCGGATACCGGTCAGACCTTTCACAATGGCATCCTTTTCTTCTGTTTTCAGAATGCCCTGCTTATGGAGCATGACTACATGGGCAATACTGCCTTCAATATCCTGTCCCAAGAATTTGCTGTCAAAAGAAATGGATGCGTTAAAGCGGTAAACAAGCTCATCCGTATCTTTTGTAAAACGTCCTCCCCATAGCTGTGCCATGATTTTCATCCTCCAGATTTAAAGTTAAAACTACCCTTGATAATACCATATTGACCGCGTTTTTTCAAGAAATACCATACAAAAACCCCTCACAAAGTCTTTTTTTCTACATACATTAGTAAAAAAGAGGTCATATAATTCATGGAACCCTATATTTCATTACAAGGCGTTTCCTTTTCCTATCATCGTCCTGATGGAGAAATCGAAGCGCTTTCCGATATTTCCTTTGCCGTTTCAAAGGGCGAATTCGTATCTCTGGTAGGTCCCAGTGGATGCGGCAAATCCACCATTCTATCCATTCTGGCAGGCCTGAATACAGCTGAAGCCGGCACCATTACTATAGACGGAGATGTTACCTTCGGCTACATGTTTCAGCAGGATTTACTACTTCCCTATAACACTATCTGGAAAAATATAGCCTTAGGCCCTGCCATTCATAAATCTTTAAATTCCGGAACCAAAAAAAGGCTTGAGGAATTATTATATAAATACGGTTTGTCACAGTTTAAGGATAAATTTCCCGGGCAGCTGTCCGGCGGCATGCGCCAGCGCGCCGCATTAATCCGTACCCTGGCCTTAAATCCCGACACTCTTCTTTTAGACGAACCCTTCAGCGCCTTAGACTATCAGACCAGACTTTTAGTGGCGGACGACATCGGTAAAATCATACGAAAAGAAAATAAAACCGCTATTTTAGTTACCCACGACCTTTCCGAAGCAATCAGCCTTTCCGACAAAATCATTGTACTGTCAGGCAGACCTTCCAGAGTTGTGAAAATTATGAACATCAACATTCCCTGCAAATCAAAGGGCTCTCTTGCAGTCAGGAAACATCCTGCCTTTGGGGAATATTTTCAAATATTGTGGAAGGAGATGAATCCCCCTGATGAGCGAACAGCATAAAGAATATTTAATATCTCTGAAAAAATACCATCAAAAAATAAAAATTTCCCGTTTTCTGGTTTTTGCCATTTTTCTTATTTTATGGGAAACAGCCGCTAATTTAAACTGGATCGACGCTTTCTTTTTCAGTTCTCCCTCACGCATTGTGGGCTGTGTTTTTTCCATGGGAAAAACAGGGGAACTATTTGCCCATATCGGATACACCCTTGCGGAAACTGTATTGAGTTTTTTCTTTGTTATGCTCTTAACCGTAGCATGTGCATCCCTCTTATGGTTCTCAAAGTCCATGGCGGCCATATTTGAACCGACCCTTGTTATTTTAAACAGCCTGCCTAAATCCGCGTTGGCCCCTTTATTCATTGTATGGCTGGGAACCGGTATGAAAACCATTATTGTAGCCGGGATTTCCGTGGCAATCTTTGGCTCAATCATCAGTCTGTATACACAGTTCCATCAGACAAATCCCGAAATGGAAAAGCTGATATTAACCCTTGGGGGAAACAAGTGGGATGTATACAGAAAAATTGTCATTCCCTTTTCCGTGCCCACATTGATCAATTCCATGAAGGTCAATATCGGACTTTCCCTTGTAGGAGTTGTTATTGGGGAATTTCTTGCCGCAAGACGGGGACTGGGTTATTTGATCATTTACGGGACCCAGGTATTTAAACTGGATATGGTTATTTCTTCTATTATCATTTTGTGTATGATTGCATATGGCCTGTACTTTGGAATTCAAAAGCTGGAGAAATGTGTGAAAATGGATATGTAAATCGAAAATATATTATCCGGTCTTTAAACAGAACGCCTATTATAAAACGGGAAGCATCTGCTATGAGCTTCCCGTTTCATTATACCGCTTTTATTTTTCAGATTATACCGCCTTTAGTTTATAATACTCTTCCGGCGAAACTTGTTTCTTTTTTATCTCTTTCTTATTGGCATACATCTGCTCATCCGCCTTCTGGTAAATATCCATCAGCTTGTCGCCCTTACAGTCTTCGTTATACACAGCAAACCCGCTGGCGATGCTGAGACGGAATTTTTTATCCGTCAGCGTATTATACTGCGCCATTTTCTCACGGAAACGAGCAATGCCTTCTTCGTACTGTTCCTGTACCTGTTCTCCGCTTATGAGAACCGCAAACTCGTCGCCGCCGATACGGAAACACATACTGTCCTTATTTTCGAATGCTTCCTTGATAATATCAGCACTCTTGACTAACATAGCGTCTCCCTGATGATGGCCCATATGATCATTGACAAATTTCAAATCGTTGACATCAAACATAACAATGCCCACAGCAGGCACTTCATCCTTAATCTTTTCCAGATCTACCAGATGCTCCTGAAAAGATGTACGGTTACCAATCCGTGTAAGACCGTCCAGATAAGCCAGCTGCGCCACAAATTCCGACTGCACACCCAGCTTTACCGCATTGATGGTTTTTTCTAGACTGGAACTTCCAAAGCAGACAATAAACACCAGCAAACCGATTCGCACAAACATAGCGCTGTCCGTATTATTTCCAATGTAATAACCGATAACATCCGCAACTGTTGCAACAGAAATTCCGCTTAAGCCGATTGTACGCAGTATACGGTAAACATTGCGGCTCTTCTTCTGGGTAACCACAATGGAATTGCGGACAATCGTATAGAGCATAATAATTGCAGTAACTATCAACACAAAATGGCTTAAGGAAAGGGTCTCATGAATATCCGCAATACCTGTGAAATGCAGCCCCCAGCATATCACAAACAGGGCCGAAGACATCAGACATGTGGTGGGCACCACAAATTTGTAACGGAATCCGAAAGCCGTATCCAGATAAAGAACCGTAGGAATGGGTATAAACATCAATGCGCCACAGGATACGACCTGCATAATCCGGTTGTCTCCCATAAAAAACTGTACGAAATTCGTTTCGGAAAGACACCAGATAGCAATGGATACCGCAAAAAGGCCCAGATAACGAAGCTCATGGTTTTTGTTGGCACGTATATTAATGGGAATATCCGCCACCATTAAAAGCACTCCCACAAATAGAAGAAGCACACAGGTAATAAACGCAATCATTTTACTGCTCAAAGTATTTAAAATAGCACCGCCGGGCTTTGCTATACTAATATTGTCTATACAGGAGCGAGAGCTTGCATAGACATAGGTTATACGGATTTCAATTTCCTTTCCCGCATCTTCTGCAGGAATATTCACATAGTTCCACGCAGTCCCATAAGATTTTGTGTAAACAGGGCTCTCCGGCACATAAGGTTCATATTGCAGTTCCCCGTCAATATAGACCTGATAGAAAATGTTTTTGCTCCTGAAACACAAAGCATCCCCTTCACTTATGGATGCAGGGATCGTATTATAAATCGAATATTCTTCCCCTGCTTTTGTTCCTTCCGTTTTATGAAGCTTATTAAGCATAACGGAAGCGCCGTCTGCCGTATGCCACCCTGTGGCATAATCCATTCCATTTCCGAAGAAATCCTCTGCCAAACTGGGGCCTTTGTAAGCGCAGACAGTGCCTATTACCAAAACAGCAAAAAATAAAATCATGACTATGTATATGGTATCATACTTCGCATTCCGCTTCTTCACTGATTTATCATCCTTTCATCTTGATTACATTATCAATAACAGCTTTTCCTGCTACATAATAATTATGCTGGCGCAGGAAAGGTCATTGGTCAGATCATATACCCTGCCGCTTTCAAGACCTACAACCGTAGGCCTCAATACCGCCTCCGGATGATTTTCCACCACACAGGCCTCTTCTCCGTTACTCAACTGCACTACGGAATCCACAGGATACAGAATAACGCTTCCCAAAAAGCTTCGCATGGCCGTAATATCCAGTTCAGCTGTCATGGACATGATAATTTCAATAGCGTCGCGCTGTGACATCCCCTTCTTATATGGACGCTCGGTAACTAAGGCATCATATACATCCACCACAGATAAAATCTTTGCATAGGGAATGATCTTTTCCTCCGTCACTCCCATGGGATAACCTGTTCCGTTCACGTTTTCGTGATGCTGAAGTACGGCCGTGGCTATGAGCATGGGAAAATCGTCCTTTTCCTTTAAAATACGGTACCCATACACTGAATGCTGTTTCATCACTTCAAATTCTTCATCGGTCAGCCTTGCTGGTTTGTTTAATATCTCCAGGGGAATTTTGGATTTGCCCATATCGTGAAGCAGGCCTGCAATACCTATATTGTAAACATCCTCCTTGCTCATCCCCATTTTCTTGGCAACAATCATGGACATGGTAGCCACATCCACACTGTGTTTAAAGGTATATTCATCACTAGTCTTCAACACAGAAATATCCACGGCTATTGCCGCATTATCATCAATAGCCTTCAACAGATTCTTTGTAATATTGGCAGATGTTGAAGTAAAGGCGGGAGAATCCGTATCATTATACAAAAACTGAATTCCTTCCGACACCCTCTTTTTAATACTTTCGGACAACTTGACCTTGGCAGGGTCTGCTGTACGCATTTTGGATATATTATTCTTCACCGTTGCGGAAAGCTGCTTTTCTTCCAGCGCTTTCATAGGCGTGGGGTCTTCTTCACCTTCCGAAACATAGACGCCTCCTATTCCCATGCGGGAAAGAGCTGCTATCTGATAAGCATCCAGATGTGTCCCCTTTGCAATCAGAACACGGTCCAGCCTGTCCTTTATATTCTGGTCTATCCGCATTCCTTCTTGAAGCGCTTTTGTTTTTACAAAATACCGTTTAATCATATTTTGTCCCCTATTTCACTATTTTCCGGCCGTTCTCTTAAATCCCGTTAAATCCCTTTACACAATAATATAACACAAAAACACACCCAATAAAAGGTGTGTCCCCTAATTCAAAAGCTGAAAATGGGACTCGAACCCACGACCCCTTCATTACGAGTGAAGTGCTCTACCAACTGAGCTATTTCAGCCTGGCATGAATACCAAATGTTATTATATACAAACTTTCTCTTTTACGCAATAACTAAATTTATTTTTCCTCTTTACCATTCATATGTACATCCAGCTGGGGATAAGGAATCATAATGCCCTCTTCGTCAAAGCATAATTTGATATTTTCCAAAAGCTGTCCCCGTAAGGTCCAGTAATCCTCCGTTTTTACATGACATTTTACCGCCATAACCACTGCGCTGTCCCCTAGGTCATCCACTGCCACAATTTTATCCTTATCCTGCAAAACAAGGGGATTCTCATTTACAATCCTCGTCAAAACAGCTTTCGCCTTTTTAATATCCGAGTCATAGGAAATCCCCACAGTAATATCCAGTCTCCTGAAATTTGCCGCTGTCACATTCACAAGGCTGGTATTGGCCAGCGTGCCGTTTGGCAGCACAACTGTCTTTCCGTCATAGGTCAGGAGCTTGGTATAAAACATCTGGATTTCCGTAACAGTGCCCTCATTGCCTCGGGAGTCCTCTTTAATGTAATCACCCACCTTAAAAGGCTTCAGCAGTAAAATCAATACACCGCCTGCAAAGTTGGATAAGCTGCCCTGCAGGGCAAGACCCACAGCCACACCGGCAGAACCAACTACCGCCACAACGCTAGCGGCATCCAATCCAAAGCCTCCCGCAACCATAAAGCCGAGAATGATATAAAGCCCTACCTTTATGAAGGAATCCAGAAACTGGACAACTCCCACATCCGCTCCTGCTCTTTTTAGGGATTTTTTCACAATCCGGCGGATGACTTTTATTAATGAAATGCCAATAAACAAGAACACCACTGCAAGAAGGATCCTGACCCCCAGATTCAATGCCTTCTGGGGCAGTTCCTGTAAAAACTGCTTGATAATGCCGATTTCTTTTTCCACTTCTTCGGGGGAAATATTATCTGCAGCTAAAATTTCATACAAAAAACTCACGCTTTTTCCACCTCAATCTTTTTACGCTGTTTTTCCAACTCTTTGGCTTTTTCCGCAAGCTCTTTTGCATATTGGGATTCTTCTTCCGCTCTCTTTAAAGCTTCTTTTGCCATCCTCTCAGCTTCCTTTGCCCTTTCCTGAGCTTCCTTAGCGGCTTCTTTGGCAGTGCTTTCTGCCTCTTTCGCTTTTCTCAGACGTTCTTCTTCTATTCTGCGCTGTCTATCCAGTTCCTTCTGCTTTTCTATTTCCGCCATTTCCTTTGCTGTATAAGGTGTATAGGAAAAAACAGTGATACTGAATGCAGGCAGTTTTATCCTGATGGATTCTTCTCTTTCGTCACATTCATCCTCTTTGCTGGCAATGGCTCTTGCATTTGTAAAGCCGTTTCCGCCAAATTTCTTGGCATCGGAATTGAATATTTCCTTATATTTTCCTGCATAAGGAACGCCTATTTTGTAAGCGGTGCGGTCAACGCCAGAAAAATTGCACACAGTCAACAGCGTTTCCTTTTCCTTCTCAGTTTTTCTCAGGAAAACCACCACATTTTCATCGGCAGAAATATTGTTGATCCACTCAAACCCATCCGCCTTCTCATCTAGTTCATATAATGCAGGATGCTCTTTGTAAAATTTATTTAATTCCGCCACATAACTCTTTAATTTCTTATGGTCATCATACTGAAGCAGTTCCCACTCGACGCTGCGCTCTTCATTCCATTCATTAAATTCGCCGATATCCTGACCCATAAACAAAAGCTTCTTTCCGGGATGCATCATCATATACCCGTATGCAGCCCGAAGATTGGCAAACTTTTCAGGAATTTCTCCCGGCATCTTAGCGATAAGGGATGCCTTGCCATGCACTACCTCATCATGGGATAATACCAGTATAAATTTCTCGCTGTATGCATAAATCATGCTGAAGGTCAGCTCACCGTGCCTTCCTGCCCGGAATAAAGGATCGCATCTCATATAATCCAGGAAATCATTCATCCAGCCCATGTTCCACTTATAATCAAATCCCAGACCATCCTTTTTGATATCGCCGGTTACATTAGGCCATGCCGTGGATTCTTCCGCAATCATCAGAACAGAAGGCTCCATCTTCTTCATAATACTATTCAAATGCTTCAAAAATTCCATGGCTTCCAGATTTTCTTTTCCGCCATACATATTGGCAATCCATTCCCCGTCGTTTTTGCCATAGTCTAGATACAGCATGGACGCCACTGCATCCATACGGATTCCGTCTGCATGGAACTCCTTTGCCCAGTACAAAACATTGGCAATTAAATAGTTTTTGACCTCCGGCCTTCCATAATTGTAGATCAGAGTGCCCCAGTGAGGGTGGAATCCCTGTCTCGGGTCTTCATGCTCGTACAGACAGGTGCCGTCAAAGTTGGAAAGACCATAGGTATCCCTGGGAAAATGCGCGGGAACCCAGTCTAAAATCACGCCGATTCCATTTTGGTGAAGATAATTCATGAAAAATCTGAAATCATCAGGTGTGCCATAGCGGGAAGTCGGTGAATAGTAACCGATAACTTGATAGCCCCAGGAGGCATCAAAGGGATGCTCCATGACGGGCATCAGTTCTATATGGGTATATCCCATTTCTTTTACATAGGAAGCAATCTTAGGCGCAAGCTCCCTGTAATTGTAAAAATCCCTGCCATCATCAGGCTTTGCAAAAGAGCCCAGATGTATTTCTAAAATACTCATAGGGGACTTATGGGTATCTACTGCCTTCCGCTGTTCCATCCATGTATCGTCACTCCATGAAAAACCGGCAAGATCATAAACAACTGAAGCATTTTCCGGCCTTTTCTGGCTGTAAAATGCGTAAGGGTCGGATTTTAAGAAGGTCAGTCCGCCTTTTGCCTTAATTTCAAATTTGTAATTATCCCCTACATTTGCCATGGGAATAAACAGTTCGAAAATACCGGAATCCCAAAGCCGTCTCATCTGATGCACGCGTCCATCCCAGTGGTTAAAATCGCCCACTACGCTAACACGCATGGCATTGGGCGCCCATACGGCAAATAAAACGCCGTGTATGCCGTCAATGACATAGGGATGTGCCCCTAAAAGATGGTAAATTTCATAGTGGATGCCGCTGTTAAACTTTTCCGCATCCTTTTTATCTATAACCGGTTCAAAACCGTAAGGGTCATAAAAATCATGCTTAGTTCCATCTTCCATTGTAACTGTAAAGCTGTAGTTTTCTGTGGAAGTATTCTTAGGAATCAGCACTGCATAAAAGCCTTCCTCATCGGCCTGTTCCATAGGATAGTCTTTATTTTTGGTATGAAGCACCGCTTCTGTGGCCTCCGGATAGAACACCTGCGCCAGCTTTCCACCGGGCACTGTATGAATTCCCAAAATATTATGTGGATTATCTTCTTCTGAATATACAATTGCCTCAATTGCTGCCCAGTCCATTAATTTGTATAATTTATTTGTCATATTGTTTCACTCCCCTTGTTATATCATGAATAAAAAGCCCGCTTCTCAGCTTTGGCTCAAACCATGTAGATTTCGGCGGCATTAATCTGCCTTCATCAGCTACGGCAAACAGTTCCTCAATAGAGGTGGGATACATGGAAAAAGCACAAGCGCCACCGTTTTCCACTCTTTTTTCCAATTCCTTAAGCCCTCTGATTCCCCCTACAAACTCGATACGGTTATCTGTTTTGGGGTCTTTGATCCCAAAGAGCTGATCCAGTACATAGGTCTGTAAAATGGAAACATCCAGACCGTCTACCGAATCTGTACTCAAAATATCCTCAAGAGCCTTTACCACATACCACTTATGTTCCAGATACATGCCAAATTCTCCTTTTTCCTTTGGCCGGTAAGGCGCTTCCACAGCTTCCTCCACCGCAAAATGCTCTTTTAACCGTCCAAGGAGCTCTTCAGCTGTCATGCCATTTAAATCCTTTAATACCCTGTTATAATCCAAAATAGCCAGCTCATCATCGGGAAACAGTACCGAGAGGAAGTAGTTATATGCTTCATTTTTCTCATCCTCAGGGAATCTGCTCCTTCTGTTCATGGCAACCTTTGCTGCCGAAGCACAGCGGTGATGCCCGTCTGCAATATAGATACTGTCCATTTTCTCAAAGACTTCATAAACAGTATTGATATCCTCTTCTTTTGCTATTACCCATATACGGTGGGAAATCCCATCCTCCGCCGTAAAGTCATATACAGGCGTTTCCTTCTGGCACTTCTCTATGAGCTTACGAAGCTCATCATCGTGTCTGTATGCCAGAAAAATTGGACCGGTCTGGGCATCTGTAATATCCACATGCCTGATTCTGTCCAGTTCTTTATCCGCTCTTGTATTTTCATGACGCTTAATAATCTGGCTGTTATACTCATCAACGCTGCAGCAGGCTGCAAGTCCTGTCTGGCATCTGCCATCCATCTCTAACTGGTATATGTAATAACAGGGCTTCTCATCCCGGATAAATCTGCCATCTTCTACCATATTCCAGAGCAATTCCCTTGCCTTATCATAGACACAGTCTGCATAAGTGTCCACTTCGTCGGGAAACTGAGTTTCCGCTCTATCAATATTTAAAAAAGAATCCTCGCGATTCTTTACAACTTCCTTTGCCTCCGCCCTGCTGTATACATCATAAGGCAGTGCCGCAATCCTTTCCGCCATGCCTTCCGCCGGTCTGATTGCCGGAAAGGGTCTAATATCCGCCATAATCAACTCTCCTCATATTCTCTTGTATTTGTCGGGTAATTATAAGACCGTCCGCTACGGAATTGTCAATTGCCCATATACTATTTTCGATAGTAAGTTTATTCTATCAAATATAAGAAGTGAAAACAAGGTTTTTGACACAAGGAAGTATACATGCTAAAATTGGCACTGAAGGATGTGAGTGAAATGACAGACCAGGATAAAGAATATTTAGACAGGATTACCGGCTATGCCAACGAAGTATGTGCCGATATCGATCCCCAGAAAACACAGATTAGCGTACAGCTCGAACGCTTAATGCCGGTTTTAAAGGAAATTGCCGATGAATCCGGCCAGTCCACAGAGGATATTTTTATCCGCTATATGGACCTAGCATCGGAAGCCATGGTAAAGACTGAGGAAAAACTTCAGGAAAGCATGCAGGACTTTACGGATGACTCCGATATGCCCTTTATGACTCATTAATTAACACCATGATATTTACAGAAAAATGCCCGGAAAACAGCAGATATGTTTTGATACCTGTTATTTTCCGGGTATTTCTTTCCGTTTATAAATCCTCTGTAAAATCTTTTAAGAATTCCCGGAAGACTTCTCTTGCCTCTTCAATCCGGGCATGATCCCTTGAATTTAACGCATCATCGAATTTCTGCAGTTCCCGCTCCACAATTCTGCGATCATTGCCAAGGCTTTCTTCATATAACCGCTCTCCCCGAAGCAAAAGAAGCTTATTTTCCTCTTTTTCCCTGGGATGGATTTTCAGATAAGCAATTTCTTTCATACGTTCTTCAATCTCTTCATCACTCATCTGGGTATGTCCGCCCTTAATGATCTGTTTCACTTTTTCCCCGGTGCTGACAACCTTAATTTCCACCTCCAGAATGGAGTTGATATCATAGGTATAGGTAACATCTACCGGTTCTTCCCCTGCTTTCGCCGCAGGAATCTTAATAGAGAGTTCCCCTAACAGCAAATTATTGGCTGCAAAGCGGCTTTCTCCCTGGAGGATTTTTACTCTCAGCCTGGTCTGGTTGTCCCGAATCGTATATAACCGTTCTGTACGGCTGGCGGGAATGGTGGTATTCCTCTCAATGATGGGGCAGAAATGACCGCCCTCATATACATTTTCCTCCCGCTCCAAAACCACCTCTGTTCCCAGGGTAAAGGGACATACATCTGTCAGGATAATCTCCTTAATCAGGGAATTTCTTTCCTTCATGGCAGCCTGAATTGCCGCTCCCAAAGCAACAGCTTCATCGGGATTGATATTTACATCGGGAATGGTACGAAAAATCTTGCCTACAAATCTTCTGACAAAAGACAGCTTGGTAGCTCCTCCTACCAGGACCACTTTGTCAATATCCTTGACCTTAATATGTGCATCTGCAAGGCTCCGCTTAATAGGCTGTTTCATTTTATCGAGGAGTTCCTCACAGGCTGCTTCATAAGCGTCTGCGGTAACATTCATTTCCACAGCTTCCCCGTCAATATTACATACCATCTTGGAGGTATTGCTGTCCGAAAAACCTTTTTTGCAAAGTTCCGCCTGCTTTACCATATGGCGCAATGTCTGGAAGGAAAGCTTTTCCTTATCAATTTCCTTATGTTTCTCCAAAAACATCTGGACCAGGACATCCGTAAAATCTTCACCGCCCAAAAAATTATCCCCTGCCACAGCGCGCACTTCTATAATGGAATCATATAATTCCAGAATGGAAACGTCAAAAGTTCCTCCGCCCAGGTCAAAAACAAGGAATTTGGCATTTTCCCGGCTCTGATATAACCCGTAAGCAATGGCAGCTGCCGTAGGCTCGCTGATAATACGCTCTACCTTTAAGCCTGCCAGCTCTCCCGCACGCTTTGTCGCTTTTCTCCGGTCATCGTTAAAATAAGCAGGCACACTGATTACCGCTTCTGTTACGGGCTCCTGCAGATATGCTTCCGCATCCTCTTTCAAAGCCTTTAACACCAATGCAGATAATTCCTCCGGACGGAACTGCTTATGGAGAAGCTGAAATTTTCTTTCACTTCCCATGTCACGTTTAAAAACAGACGCAGCGCTGTCGGGATACAAAAGCATCCTTTCCCTTGCGGTTTCTCCTACATAAACCTGTTCATCCTCATCAATGCTGACAATGGATGGCGTTAAATTTTTACCAAGCCTGTTGGGGATGATTTTCGGACCTTCCTCCGTAAAATATGCCACCAGACTATTGGTTGTACCTAAGTCAATTCCTACGATCATTTTTTATTTAAACTCCTTAACTACCTGCATTTTTTTGAAACCCTTTGTAATGCCCTTTTACACTTCGGATAATCGGGATCAATACGCAAAGCTTCCTCAAACAGCTCCGCCGCTTTCCGGAAATCCCCCATAGCTTCCATGATCAGACCGCCGCAATAATGTGCCTCAGAACACTTTCCAAAATGGCATTCATGGCAAACATAACTGTTCATCGCTATCTGCTGGTACTTCTTGGCCTGTTCCAAATCTCCTGCCATCAACAGACCCATAGCGATAAAATATGCCCTTGCCGGACAATATTGTCTGTTGCCCTCTACATAGTTGTCATAGCTTTGATATGTTTCAACCATCAGTTCCAGAAATTTTTGGGCATATTGTGCAGCCTGTTCCCGGTTTCCCATGTCATAGTAAGTTTCGGCTATGTCATATGTGCGGTTTTTAATCTCTATTTTATCGGATTTATCCGCTTGGGCAATGCATTTGTTATAGGCCTTCAAAGCCTCTTCATACTTTCCTATATCATAACAAAAATCCCCATAAGCAGAATAGCTCTCACAAATAGATTTCTTATTTCCCGCACGTTCAGCAATCTTAATCGCCTTTAAATAGCCGTTTCTTGCAACATCCTTTATTGCCATACGTTCCCATAAACTGCTGGCTTTTAAAAAGTTATGCTGTTCACTCATAGCCGTATATTCCAAAAAGTGACAGTAGGCAATCTTGGATTCCACTTCACTCTCCTTTAAATATCCCAGGGAACGCAGCTTACGATAGGTCTCTATTGCCTTGCGGAAATTTCTCGCCTTCTCATACTGCCGTGCAGCATCTTCTAAAAGCCCTTTGCTGCGGGGAAATTTCTCCAGCTGCTTCAAGGTATATTCCAGGGCTTTATTAAAATCGCCCATTATCTCATATAAATCCGCCAGACCGGCATATACCCATACGCTGTTCTTTTCATTGGGAAGGCTCAAAGCAATTTCAAACTCCTTTAGTGCCTGGTCAAACTTACGCATTTTGCGGCACACATTTCCCGCATTGTTGTGGGCATAGATATTGTCCGGTTCCAGCCTTGCCGCCTCCAGAAAATCAGCCAGCGCTTTATCCAGTTCATGTCCTTCTTCATACATAAGCCCGCGTTCAATATAATAATATGCATCGGCGGAAACATCAAGCTGGGCGTCCGCATGGAAAATTGCTTTTTTATAAAACTCCTTATCCGAATTACGAAGGAATTTCCGTTTATACATCCGCATGATCAGGAAATTAACCTCCGACTGTCTGGGAGCGAGTTCATAGGCTTTCTCATATTCCCGCAAAGCGTTTTCTGCCCTGTCGTTTACGCCTTCCTCTCCCATCTTATCCAGACACTTTCCTATATTGATATGGATATTAGCATTGTCAGGGTTGGATTCACCAATCTTCCGGTAATATTCCAAAGCTTTTGCATATTCTTTCTCATCCATTAAAATATCGGCCTTCAGCCATATAAGATTCTCGCGCTCACCGTACTTTTGGATTCCTTCTTCCACACTCTTTAAAGCATTTGCCGTATCATCCAGATTCCAGTATAAAAGACTCAGCTCAAGATAGATTTCACCCGGCTCTTCCAAATCGCTTTCCGGTTCCTCTTCCTCTCCATCTGTTTTTTCCTTTTCTTTTTCTAAAGAGGCAAGATATTTGTCGCGGAACTGCATCATTTCATTTAAAGTATTCTGCCAGTTATCTTTTCCTGTCTTGGTTACCCTTTGTATCTTTAATCTGTAGAGCTCCATTTCATCGCTTTTGAGCCCGGCATCCTCCGCCCTTTTCAAAATACCGGCAGCATCCTCATACTGTCTGTAAAAATAGAAGGTCTTATATGCCAGCACATAAGGCTTCACATAGCCCGGATACAGCCTGATACATTCATAAAAATCATCAATAATCCCCTGTCCGTTCTTTTCCTCAAAATATGCCTGCTGTCTTTTCACGTAAGCAGGGAAATAGTTGCGGTCCATTTCTATAATCCGGTTGCACATTCCGATTGCCTGCTCTGTGCTGCCCGCATCCAGATAGAACTGCGCCATCTGGTCCATATAAGAAAGCTTTGTCAAAAGCTTATCTTCCAGGTCAAAGCTTTTATAAATATTCTCGGTTGCTTCCGCTACCAGATTCTGGTTCCATTGGCAGAAACCGATAGCAAAATAAGCAAAGCCCTTTCTGTTGAGCCGCTTCTTCGCCTCTGTAGAGCCGTCATCCACCGTTTCCTCTATCATATCACGCCACCTTGGCAGATATTCCATTGCCTTATCGTATTCATCCATGGCGAGATAATTACGGCCGATCAGATTGATATAATCATATTCCTCATGATATTTTTCATCCACACCGTTCAAAAGTTCTTCCACTGCCTTAAAATCCTGCATCTGGAAATAGCACCATGCCAGCTTATTGGTAATCTTGAAATCATCGGCGTTTTCGCTCAATTTTTCTTTGTAAAACACTACCAGTTTATCATTCAGGTCATCCAGCAGCTTCCTCAAATCCGGATTCCTGTCATCGATATCCAGCAGGTCAAGGCAATACTCTTTTGCCTCTGCCAGTTCCCCTCGGTCAGCCATAATTCTGGCAATGCCGTATTTTGCCATATAGTGGTTGGGATCTTCATCCAAAAGCTTCTGCCAGATTTCCTCCGCCTCTTTGACATGGCCGCCCTTTTCCATGGCTTCCCCGCAATAATAGGCAATATACGAATTATCGGGATATTCACTGTACAAGGCATCCGCTTTTTCCACAGCCTTTTTGATATGTTCCTCATCACCCGCCAGTATGTAATATCTGATGATTTCCGCATCCGCATAAGGATAATAGGTGTCATAGTCATCCAGAGCCTTTATTGCAGAAGCTATTTCATCCAGGTTGCTGCCGTCAGAACGGTCGACCAAATTCTTCAGATCGAAATATTTATAGAGATAATCATCCACATGTTCCGTAGTCTCTCCGCCAAATATGGTAAAATCTATAAATTCTTCATGTCCCACTTTATACTGTACATAATTGAGAAAATCCTGGGGGAATTTCTCTTTTAAAAGCTCCATATCGTCCACATAATGGAATTTGGCGTCAATGGTCTGCCATACTTCCATGGGCATATAGTGGTGGCTCATAATATAGACAAGGAGCCGCTCTGCCGCTTCCGTATCCAGCACATCCGAACATACCTCATCTTCAAATGCCTCCTGCCATCTGACCGGATCCTGCCTTTTATCCACGTCCTCATAAATTCTGTTGATTTTATAAATCCATTTGTCCACATCGCTGCCGTTTTGCAGTTCTTCTATATCATCATGATTATTTTGGTCCTTGCGTGCAAAATCAAGAGCCTGTTCATAAGCTTCCCTAAGGCGCATAAATCCCGCCTGGTCTTCTTCAGGATTTACCCCTGATAATTTATCCCGATAGGCACTCTTGATTTCTTCTTCATCCTTTGTCTCTTCTATTCCCAAAACCTTCCAAATTAAATATTGTTCCATAAAAACCCCCTGGATATTATTTTCTATTACTTATTATAAACAAAGTACCGGGTTCCTTCAACCTTTAAGAGACTGCCCATTCCCCAAGGAATGTACAGTCTCTTGATTTTTCTTTTATTTTACTGTTTTATCCGTTTCCATTTAACCGGACCTGCAAAATATTCGTTTATTTTACTACACGTACACGGAATACACCGTTGATGGCAGCCAGCTTATTCACAACATCCTCTGTTGCAGGCTCTTCAATATCAAACATGGATACTGCAAAATCCCCTCTGGACTTGTTGCTCATATCGGAAATATTAATATCCACATCACCAAAGCATCCTGCCAGCTTGGTGATCATATTGGCTATATTTTTGTGGAAGACGGCAACACGTCCCGCCTTTTCACAAACGCCCATATCAAGCGCCGGATAGTTCACGCTGTTTTTAATATTGCCGTTCTCCAGGTAATTCACCATTTCCTTTACACCCATAACCGCACAGTTGTCTTCGGATTCCTCTGTGGATGCGCCGATGTGAGGTGTTACGATACAGCCTTCTTGACCTGTTGTAATGGTGTTGGGGAAATCCGTTACATATTTGCGGATTTTGCCGGATGCAATGCCTGCAAGCACATCTTCTTCCTTACAGAGCACATCCCTTGCAAAGTTCAGGATTACTACGCCGTCTTTCATCATGGAAATAGCTTCCTCATTGATCATACCCTTTGTGGAATCCAGTGCAGGTACATGAATGGTTATAAAATCACATTCCCTATAAATATCTTCTACATTCAATACATGTTTTACGTCACGGCTCAGGCTCCATGCTGCATCTACGGAAAGATAGGGGTCATATCCGTATACTTCCATTCCCAGATGCTTTGCCGCATTGGCAACCTTGACACCGATTGCGCCCAATCCTATGATGCCTAGCTTTTTGCCGCTGATCTCTGTTCCGGCAAATTTTTTCTTTTCCTTTTCAGCCGCTTTTGCCACGTCTGCATTGCCCTGCTGGCTCTTTACCCAGTCGATACCGCCTGTTACGTCACGGCAGGCAAGGAGCATACCGCAGATTACCAGTTCTTTTACCGCATTGGCATTGGCTCCGGGTGTATTGAACACCACAATTCCCTTCTTTGCACATTCCTCAAGGGGAATATTGTTGACGCCAGCGCCTGCCCTTACTACTGCAAGGAGGTTGTCGGAAAATTCCATGGAATGCATATCCGCACTTCTTACCAGAATGCCGTCTGCTGCATTCACATCATCTGTTTTTTTATATCCTTCGCCAAAGTTGTCAAGACCAACCTGTGCGATGGGGTTAAGGCAATAATATTGAAACACGTTTTTATCCTTCTTTCTTAATCTCTAGTCCTGTTTAGTCATTCAAGCATTCTCAGCTTCAAACTTTTTCATGAAATCCACTAATTTCTCAACGCCTTCCTTAGGCATTGCATTGTAGATGGATGCTCTCATGCCGCCTACGCTTCTGTGACCTTTTAAGTTCACAAAACCTGCCGCAGCTGCTTCTTTTACAAATTTGGCATCCAGTTCTTCATCGCCTGTTACAAAAGGAACATTCATCAGGGAACGGTCTTCCTTTACAACAGTACCTTTGAACAATTTGCTCTCATCCAGGAAGTCATAAAGAATCTTTGCTTTTTCTTCATTTCTTTCCTTCATAACGGACAGACCGCCCATTTTCTTTAACCACTTAAAGACCTTGCCGCAGATATAAATGCCATAGCATGGCGGTGTATTGTACAAAGACTCTGCATCTGCATGAATCTTGTAGCGCAGCATGGTAGGTGTACCCGGTAACACGTCCTCTGTGATCAGATCCTCGCGAATAATGCAGATTACAACACCTGCGGGACCGACATTTTTCTGAACGCCGCCATAAATAACGCCGTATTTCTCCACATCCATAGGCTCTGACAGGAAACAGGAAGATACATCCGCTATAAGCGTATGTCCCTTTGTATTCGGAAGTTGATGATACTTTGTACCATAAATGGTATTGTTTTCACAAATATAAACATAGTCCACATCATCGGGAATATCAAGATTACTGCAATCCGGTATGTAGGAAAAAGTCTTATCCGCACTGGATGCAAGCTCAATTGCCTCTCCATAGAGCTTTGCCTCCTGATATGCTTTCTTTGCCCACTGGCCTGTCACTACATAGCCTGCCTTTTTGTTCTTCATCAGATTCATAGGAATCATGGCAAACTGCTGGCTTGCTCCGCCCTGTAAAAACAGCACCTTGTAATTATCAGGAATATTTAACAATTCTCTCAAATCCGCTTCCGCTTCTTTGATAATGTTATCGTATACCTTAGAACGGTGACTCATTTCCATTACGGACATACCGCTGCCCTTATAATCTAACATTTCATCTGCAGCTTCTTTAAGTACTTCTTCAGGTAAAACTGCCGGACCTGCTGAAAAATTGTAAACTCTGGACACGTCTGGTCCCTCCTCTTATAAAATCTAAAATCCATTGTACCTTTCTATATTTTTTTAGTCAATGGTTATTTTTAATAAAACATCACAACCGGCGTCCCTTCTTCCACCATTTCATATAACTGACTTACCGCCTTGGTGGGCGTATTGATGCATCCGTGGGAACCGTTGGTCTTATAAATCGTGCCACCGAATTTCCCTCTCCAGTTGGCGTCATGAATGCCGATATTGCCGTAAACCGCCATCCAGTAGGATACGGGCGTCCTGTAATCTTCCCCTATCAGCGTGCGGTTTCTCTGCTTGTAATAAACATAACATACCCTCTGGGGAGTGCCGTTTCCCCTAGAAGTATTGCCCGTTACCACAGGTGTTGACAGCTGAAGCTCATTATTCTTGTAATAGTACATCATCTGTTGGGACATATCCACTTCAATATAGGTGGAGCCGATATCCTTAGCGGCGTCTCCCCAGCCCCTCTGACTATAAATAGCTTCCGCTTTGGCACTCTTTCCACCATAGACCTGTTCTAACAAAAATTCGGTCTCCTTCTTCTGGTTCAGCTTATAGCCATAGGTTCCTTTATCAATTGTAATGGTTCCCCCTCTGGTGGGCTGAAAGTTCCATGGACCATTTACATTGTCATGCTTTTTGGCAAGGGTTTCAACATAGGCAGCTACTGCTTCCTCATCTAACACCAGTTCTCCTTCATCATCCAGAAGAAATCCTCCATCTTCATCCAGCATGATCCAATCGCTGATCAAAGACTTATCCACAACCTCGTCGCTGTCATAGAACTGACAAATAATCTCTATCTTCTGAAGACTTTCCACCTTCTCCCACATCGCCAGCGTATTCAGCATATTCTGTGTATACTCGATTTCCACATAACACCCAGCGTCTTCCAGGTTCAAATGTCGCTTACCACTTAACACAGACTGCTCAATGGCCTCAATGGTAGCATCTACATCCAATAGATTTTCCGTGTCATCGACAAGCTCGTAGCTGTCTTTGCCCTTTATAATCTCAACTCTGATATTTTCCGGATCGGCCTGGTTTTTTATTAATTCCATGGACATCAGATAATCATGAAGCTTTTCTTTATCACAAACGCCCTCCGGTTCCAGCGTATAGTGTTCACTGGAGCCATTGACCAGCGCCAGCCCCCAATAAAAGGGATTTTGCTTCATTTTAATTTCCTTTAGTTCATTTAAGTAGGTATAGGAAAAGTTCATATCCAAAATAGGAATTTCATAAACCGTCCCATATTTATCCACAATGGTAAAGGAAGCCTCATCGGTTCTTTGCAAAAGGAGTTCATCCAATTCCTCCGGTGTCATTCCTGCTGCATAAATATCATTGATCATAACACCATTCATGAAAGTATCGGAATAGTACCACGCAAGACCTAGATAAATTAAAACCACCATTATAACAGGTGTAAGTATGATGATTCCCAAAACCTTCAGAACCTTTTTTCTCATAAGTATCCCCTGCAATCAATATATCATTATATTATTGTATGTCATCCGCATCAAAAACTTCACTAATAGGCGCCCCTGGAGAAACCATGGGGAACACTTTATCATCTTCATGTATTACAACCTCAATCAGTGCAGGCTTTTTACATGCAATGGCATCCATAATGGCAGGAAGGGCTTCTTCCTTCTTTGTCACCTTGTAAGCCTTGCAGCCAAGAGCCTCGGCCACCTTGCAGTAATCCACCTCGTCATTGAGAATTGTCTGGGAATAACGTTGTCCGTAAAACAGTGTCTGCCATTGTCTTACCATGCCCAGCACCTGGTTGTTGATTACCACTTCTATAATCGGAATCCCATAACGGCTCGCCGTTGCCAGTTCCTGCATGTTCATACGGAAACATCCGTCTCCCGCCACATTGATAACGGTTTTATCCGGTTTTCCAAGCTTC
>CAZZHJ010000007.1:17707-25794 GCA_964653815.1 uncultured Lachnospiraceae bacterium | reverse complement strand
TAAAGCAGACTGCCGTATATCTGTGGAATAACGGTTATAGACGGCTGCTGCCGGGATTAATTACACAAAGCGGCGCCAAATGGCTGGGCTTTCGTATGGGAAGAAATTACCGTAGGTTGCCTGATAAATGGGTCATGAAATGTACGGGCGACAGGATGTATTGGAAGCGGCGTGAATTGAAGAGAGATGTGGCAGGGATAGATGCCACAAAAGGATATGGAAAAAATCCGGAAAAAGAAGGAGTTTAATTTATGTGTGGTATTGTAGGTTATATCGGTAAGAGACAGGCGGCCCCGGTTATTTTAAGTGGACTGTCCAGACTAGAATACAGAGGTTATGATTCAGCAGGACTGGCCGTGCTGGATGGAGATAAAATCCGTGTTACCAAGGCGGCGGGGCGATTGAAGATTCTGGAGGAAATGACCCATAACGGGGAGACTATGCCGGGCTGTGTGGGCATTGGCCATACAAGATGGGCTACCCATGGGGCGCCAAACACAGTAAACGCCCATCCCCATTATAACGGTTCGGAGACCATTGCCGTTGTCCACAACGGAATCATTGAGAATTACATTACACTGCGTAATATGCTGAAGGAAAAGGGATATCAATTTATATCGGAAACAGACACAGAGGTTATTGCCCATCTGGTAGACTACTATTACAAGGGCAATCCGCTGCAGGCCATTACCAAGGTGCTACACAGGGTGGAGGGCTCCTATGCATTAGGCGTTGTGTTTTCCGAACATCCGGACCAGTTATTTGCGGCAAGAAAGGATTCCCCGCTGATTGTAGGACAGAATGAAGAGGGATGCTTTATCGCATCGGATGTGCCGGCAATCCTGAAATATACAAGACAGATAACCTATGTGGAAAACCAGGAAATTGTCCGTCTGCGCCATGATCACATGCATTTTTATACGGTGGATGAAGAGGAGATACAAAAAGAGTCCGTTACCATAGAATGGGACTCCGATGCGGCTGAAAAGGGCGGTTATGAGCATTTCATGTTAAAAGAGATGTATGAGCAGCCCAAGACTGTTACAGATACTCTGATGCCCCGGATTAAGGACAATGATGTAACCATTGATGAATTGAATATCAGTGATGAAGAACTTTTAAAGATTAAAAAGCTATATATTGTAGCCTGCGGTTCGGCATATCATGCGGGCGTTACTGGAAAATATGTATTGGAAGGCCTGTCACGGATTTCCGTGGAAGTGGATCTGGCTTCAGAATTCCGCTACCGTAATCCGGTCATGGAGGAAGGCGCCATGGTGATCGTTATCAGCCAGTCGGGAGAAACGGCTGATACGCTGGCGGCGCTCAGAGAGTCTAAAGAAAGAGGCTTCAAGGTACTGGGAATTGTCAATGTAGTGGGCAGCTCCATTGCAAGGGAGGCAGACAGCGTCCTTTATACCTGGGCAGGACCGGAGATTGCGGTTGCTACAACCAAGGCATACAGCGCACAGCTTATAGCCCTTTACCTGCTGGCTTTGAAGTTTGCCAAAGTGAGGAAAACCATATCGGAAGAGGTTTTCGGACAGATGCTGGATGATCTGAAAAAGCTACCGGACCAGATTGAAATGCTGCTTTCCAACAAAAACAATATCCAGAGATTTGCAAACCGTTATGTGGGAGCCAGAGATATTTTCTTTATCGGCCGGGGAATAGACCATGCCATTTCTTTGGAAGGCTCCTTAAAGCTGAAAGAAATTTCTTATATTCATTCCGAAGCCTATGCGGCCGGAGAATTAAAGCACGGGACAATTTCCCTCATAGAGGAAGGAACTCTAGTTGCGGCGGTTTCTACACAGCCGGATCTGTTTGCAAAGACCATCAGCAATATCGTTGAGGTAAAGGCAAGAGGGGCTTTTGTGCTGGCGGTTACCACGGAAGGAAATATTGAGATGGAAAAGGCTGCGGATTATGTGATTTATATTCCTGAGACCAATCCCTATTTTGCTAATTCCCTGGCAATCATACCGTTACAGCTTTTTGGATATTATGTGGCAGTCGGAAAGGGCTGTGATGTGGATAAGCCCAGGAATCTGGCAAAATCCGTAACTGTAGAATAAGAGAAATTTGTTTGTGATAAGATGGTGGTGTACGATGGAAGATTATGAAGCACGGGAAAAAGAAGGTAAAGGCAAATCAGAAAAGCTCAAAAAAGCGGGAAGCAGCCTGGTTGGAGGCAGTATTTTTGGCTTGACAGCCGGGCTGATCATGGTTGTGATATTTTCTGTCTTTCCCCAAAACGGGAATATTGTAAATTCCCCTGTTGCAACAGAGTCCGAGGCCGCGCTGACAGAGGAGAAAGAAACAAAATCCCAGGAAGCGGATGCGGAGTCTGAAGACGATGAGATTAAAATTGCAGAACATACCGGGGGAAACCAGACGGTGGTAACGGATGTGACCCAGGTGGTGGATGATGTAATGCCCTGTGTGGTGTCTATTTTCAGCACTTATGTCATAGAGGACAATTTCTGGGGCTATTATTATGATTATGAGGCTGAAGGCGGCGGTTCGGGCATTATTGTGGGGGAAAATGATGCAGAGCTTTTAATTGCCACCAACAATCATGTGGTGGAGGATTCCAAGGAACTGACTGTCCAGTTTATCGATGATTCCGTGGCAACGGCAACCATAAAGGGAACGGATGAGAAGATGGACCTGGCGGTGATTTCCGTGGATATCAGTGAACTGGATCCGGCAACCAAGGCGGCTATCAGGATTGCGACCCTGGGAAATTCCGATATTTTAAAAGTGGGAGAGCCTGCCATTGCTATTGGAAATGCTTTGGGATACGGTCAATCCGTGACTACCGGGGTTATCAGTGCGGTAAACCGTTCCTATACAGATGAATACGGTCCCTTATATAAAGGCGGTATGGATGAAGAGGATTTAGAGGATGTGAAGTTCCTGATCCAGACTGATGCGGCCATCAATCCGGGGAATTCTGGCGGTGCTTTGCTGAATGTCAGGGGAGAGGTAGTAGGAATCAATTCCAGCAAGATTGCTGATTATACCATTGAAGGAATGGGATATGCTATTCCGATTTCTACTGCAAAGCCCATCATTCAGGAACTGATGGAGAGAAAGGCGCGTCCTTCCGGAAAAGCGGAGTCTACGGCGTATCTGGGCATCAGCGGAATGGCAGTAACGGGCGAACTGCTGGAGCGTTATGATTTGTCCAAGGGCATTTACATTACCAAGGTATTTGCTAATACACCTGCCAGAAAGGCAGGAATTAAAAAGGGTGATATTCTCCTGTCGGTGGATGACTATGAAGTAGGTGATATGGAGGATCTGTCAAAAGCTCTTTCCTCTTATGAAGAAGGGGCGGAAGTTACGGTAAAAATATTAAAACGCAGCAACAATGGTTATCGTGCGGAAGAGTTGACTGTAATACTGGGAGGAAAAAGATGACGGATATATTTGATTTTGATGATGACAAAGAAACTATGGCGGATGAGATTTTCTATGATGAAGAAAAAGAAGTTTCTGAGGATGATTTTGACGAGGAATTTGAGGACGACGGCGACACTCCGGAAACAGCCATCCGTCATGACAGGAACAGAATGGATTATCTGGATGATGAGGAAGAAGTATCAGAGGACCTTTTGACCAGGACGGAAACTTCCGAGGACGATTTTGAAGAAGATTTTGAGGGCGAAGAGACCCCGGATGTTACAGAGCCGGCTGACAGTGAAGAAAAAGGCAGCGAAGAAGATAAAGAAGAAAAAGCTGAAGAAGAAAAGGCTGAAGAGGAAAAAGACGAGGACGATGGGGATGATTATGAAAGCGTCTGCTTTATCTGCCGCAGGCCGGAAAGCGTAACGGGAAAGCAGTTTAAGATGCCCAATCATATCTGTGTGTGCAACGACTGTATGCATAAGACCATGGATGCCGTCAGCCAGTTTGATTATCAGGGAATGTTAAACGACCCCAATCTTTTAAACGGATTGAACAACATTGACTTTGGAGACGATGGCGTGGATTTAAAAAACGGCTTCCCCAATATCCGTTTTGTCAATATCGGCGACCTTCAGGGCGATGGGGGAATCCCCAATAAACAGAAGCTGAAAAAGAGGAAAAAGTCGGATAAGCCTCTTTTGGATATTAAAAATATTCCCGCACCCCATAAGATCAAAGAGGGACTGGATGAATATGTGGTAGGACAGGAAAAGGCAAAGAAGGTAATCTCCGTAGCCGTTTATAACCACTATAAACGGGTTGCTACCAACACGATGGATGATATTGAGATTGAAAAGTCCAATATGCTGATGATCGGGCCTACAGGATGCGGAAAGACCTATCTGGTAAAAACCCTGGCAAAGCTCTTAGATGTGCCGCTGGCAATTGCGGATGCAACCAGCTTAACAGAAGCGGGATATATCGGGGATGATATTGAAAGCGTTCTTTCCAAGCTTCTGACTGCTGCAGGAAATGATGTGGAAAAAGCCCAGATGGGAATTGTGTTTATAGATGAAATAGATAAAATAGCTAAAAAGCAGAATACCAATTCCAGGGATGTATCAGGAGAATCGGTGCAGCAGGGAATGCTTAAACTGCTGGAGGGGGCGGATATTGAAGTGCCGGTAGGTGCCAACAGCAAAAATGCCATGGTACCCCTTACCACCATCAACACAAGGAACATATTATTTATCTGTGGCGGCGCTTTTCCTGACCTGGACGAGATTATCAAACAGAGGCTGTCGAAGCAGAGCTCCATCGGATTTAACGCCACGCTCAAGGATGCTTTTGATAAGGACAAAAATATACATAGCAAGGTTGTTATTGAAGATTTAAAGAAGTTTGGCATGATTCCTGAGTTTATAGGACGTCTGCCGGTTATTTACACACTGGACGGTCTGACAGAGGATATGCTGGTGGCTATTTTGAATGAGCCAAAAAATGCTATTTTAAAACAGTACCAGAAGCTTCTGGCGCTGGATGAGGTGGACCTGCAGTTTGATGAAAGCGCACTGCGCGCCATTGCGAAAAAGGCCATGGAAAAAGATACCGGGGCCAGGGCGCTGCGGGCTATCATAGAGGAATTCATGCTGGATATCATGTATGAAATTCCCAAGGATGACAATATCGGAACCGTAACGATTACAGGCGACTATATTGAAGGAAAGGGCGGTCCTATCATACAGATACGCAGTTGAGCATAAGATAATAAAAAACGTGGAGTGCAGTATGGATGGTATGGATGCTATGGAAATAGAGGACTGCAGAGAACGTATATTATCTAACCAATACAGGGATGTTGTTTTGGACTTTGAGTTTGCGCCGGAGTTATTGTTTCCGGAGATCATAGGAGAACTTGATTATTGTGAAGAGGTATTGGAGGAAAATCTGAGGATTCTCCATATAAATGCCAGTCAGATTCCTCCAATAAATACACTGGAGTATCGCTATCCGTATATACCTAAATGTTACGGCCTGCTGCAGGATAATAATGCCTCAGGTACATTTACGCAGACGTCGGGCGCCATAAGCTCGATTCCGGATCTGACGGCTTTATCCGCGGCAGGCATTTTATCAGTCAGCGGGCCGCCTTTGGAATTGACCGGAAGAGGCGTTATCATAGGCATTATTGATACGGGAATACGGTATCAGCTGCCTGCTTTTCGCAGAAGTGACGGTTCAACCCGTATTTTGGCCATCTGGGACCAGACCAATCAGGAAGGGAAGGTTCCCGAGAGATTTTATTACGGGACGGAATTCCGGGAAGAGGAAATTAATCTTAATTTGGAAAGCGGAGGCCCTTTGCTGACCGTTGACGAAATCGGACACGGGACAGAGGTAGCAGGGGTAGCAGGCGGATATGACAGAAACAGCGGTTTTCTGGGTGCAGCTCCCGACGCAAGCTTTGTGGTGGTAAAATTAAAGCAGGCAAAAGAATACTTGCGGAATTTTTATCAGATTCCGGCGGGTGTACCCTGTTATCAGGAAACAGATATTATGATGGCGCTGAAATATCTGGAGCAATTTGCAATAGCGCTGAAAAGCCCCATTGCCACATGTCTGGCATTGGGAAGCTCTCTGGGTGCCCATGACGGTACTTCGATTATGGCGCGTTATATGAATGACCTGGCCAGACGCCGGAGCCACTGCATTGTGGTAGGAGGCGGCAATGAAGGGAATTCTGGAGGGCATTATGAGGGAAATCTTGTGACGCCCCCAAGCGGTGGCGCCGCAAATGAAGAAGTGGAAGTTCTGGTGGGACGGGAGGAACAGGGATTCTGGATGGAATTATGGGGACAGATACCCGGGCATTACACGGTTTCCATTACCAGTCCCAGCGGGGAAAGCACCGGGGAAATACCCTACAGAATAGGACAGAGTGCAGATTTTACCTTTATCTACTCCAATACCAGAATTGCAGTGGAATATATCCTGGTGGAACATCAGAACGGACAACAGCTGATTGCCATCAGATTTCAGAATCCCCTGCCGGGGATATGGAGAATCAGAGTGAATGTGCGTGGGAATGGTGGGACGTTCCATATGTGGCTTCCCATGCGTAATTTTCTGAAAGGGGACACTTATTTTCTGCGTTCCAGTCCATACCATACCTTAACGGAACCGGCATATGGCAGGGAGATTCTTTCGGTATCCACCTATAACAGTGCAGATGGAAGTTTTTACCTAAACAGTGGAAGGGGATTTTCCACAGACGGTCTGGTCGTACCGGCCCTTGCTGCGCCGGGAGTGGGGATTCCAACGCCTATTGCGCCCGATACGGGTTCTTCCATGTCAGCTGCCATTACTACCGGTGCATCTGCCTGTTTTTTACAGTGGGCGGTAATAGAAGGGCATGACCCGCTGGTCAATACAACCAGTGTCAAAAACTATCTCATCCGGGGAGCAGACAGGAGATCGGATATTTATTACCCCTCCAGAGAGTGGGGATACGGAACCCTGGACCTGGCAGGCGTATTCGAAGCGCTGGCAGGCGTATAGGGGATTCAGGGGAACAGGAGATGAAATTATGATATTTATTGGCATAATCATTGCAATTGTGGCCGCAGAATCGGTAATAAAGCAGGTAAGAGAGCAAAACGGTACAGAGGGCGAGAAAATACCTGTGTTAAATGGCAAACTGTATCTGACAAAATATCATAATTACGGTGCTTTTCTAGGCTGGGGAAAGCAATATCCTGAATTTGTCAAAGGGCTTTCAGCCGGGCTTTGTCTCCTGTGTGCCATGATTTTTGTACTGACCCTAGGAAGGAAAGGGAAGTTTTTGCTGAAAACAGGTCTGTCTTTTCTTTTAGGAGGGGCTTTTTCCAATACCTATGACAGAATGGTACGCGGGTATGTGGTGGACTATTTTGGCTTTCAGGTAAAAAATGAGAAGCTCCAAAGGATTATTTTCAACATTTCTGATTTTTGCGTTGCCATAGGAGCTGCCCTGTGCGTTATCCGCATGTGAAAAGTTGCGAAATATCTGGCAATTTGCTATACTTTTAGAATAATATGGCGCTGGGGAAGTCTCTTTTACCCCGGCATTTATCATCATATAAAATACGGAAAGCAGGTAGGAATATATGAATAAAAAAAGAGTAGTGGTCTCTTTAGGCCATGAAGCGTTAGGATATACGATTTCTGAGCAATGGGATGCAGTTAAGGATACGGCAAAAGCATTGGCTGATCTGGTGGAAGCGGATTACCAGCTGACCATTACCCACAGTAACGGGCCCCAGGTTTCCATGATTCACAAGGCCATGACGGAGCTTCGGAGGATTTATATCGATTACAGCCCGGCTCCCATGTGTGTCTGCTCTGCCATGAGCCAGGGCTATGTGGGCTATGATATCCAAAATTCCCTGCGTGCGGAGCTTCTGAGCAGAGGAATTCCCAAGGCGGTCAGCACAATTCTCACGCAGGTTACGGTAGACCCCTATGATGAGGCTTTTTATGAGCCTCAGAAGTTGATTGGGCGTTATATGAGTGCAGAAGATGCGGATGTGGAAGTGAAAAAGGGCAACTATGTAAAGGAAGTGCCCGGAAAAGGCTTCCGCCGTATTGTGGCAGCGCCCAGCCCTATTGATATTGTAGAGATTGATGCCATT
>CAZZHJ010000007.1:0-17697 GCA_964653815.1 uncultured Lachnospiraceae bacterium | reverse complement strand
TATTGAAAAGGACTGCATTGCTGGCAAACTGGCATCTGATTTAAAAGCAGACCAGTTGATCATACTGACCGGTGTGGAGCAGGTATATAAGAATTTCAACAAGGAAAACCAGGAAGGCATTCCTGCCATGACGGTGGCAGATGCGAAAAGATACATTGAAGAAGGGCACTTTGGAGAGGGCGATATGCTGCCTAAGATTGAAGCGGCCGTCAGCTATCTGGAGAAAGTGCCGGAGGGCAGTGTTTTGATTACTTCCATTAAGAAAACGGCAGAGGCGGTCAAAGGAAAGACCGGTACACTGATTACCGCTTAATATTAAGACGCATAAGAGTGAGTTCTTTTATAAAGGCTGAATCCTCTTCGGAGGCATTCAGTCTTTTATATGTGGTTTCATAAAGGGCGGGGCCGTTATCAGGGGCAGTAATTGCCAGGGAAAAATCGTCCACATCCGATAAGAGCCAGCAGGCATTCATACCCATGGGGATCAGGAGTTTGCCTTCTTTTAACTGGCACTCCACACGGTTTCCATCAAAGCTGTTTCCTTCCCGGTCAGACCAGGTAATGATCAAATGGGAAGCATCCGGAAGGTCAGTCTCATCCATAAATTCCTCATCCAGTTCCAGATAGATAAAATCGTATTCCATGCCGGAAAAGTCCGAGGGCAGGCTGCCGTCAGACAAGCTTTTTGAAGCGTCCGCTATAAAGATATCTTGCAGGGAAGCAAGGGAAGCCCCGAAGGATTCCGCACTTAAACCAAAATTGGAATTGTCGGCATGCTCACGGTAATCATCGCCTTCTGCATCGTCGCCATAAATGTATGCGTACAGGGCCGGAGGATAGAAGGCAGCATCTTCTGCACAGTAAAGATAGCCTTTATCCAGCATAAAACGGAAAATATAGTAATTGTTGTGTGGCTGTATATAGAAGACCACAGGAAGTTCCTGACCGGCAGTGTCCCAGATTTCTTTCTGGGCTTCATAGCTTCTGGCTGCAGGAATATAACCCGTCCCGCTGCATCTGACGCCCAGATAATCGAAAAATCCCTGTCCGTCAAAAGCCATATAGGAATCGTAATCCTGTACTGCCTGGCATTTTTCCACAACAGCGGCATAATCCGTAATATAGGAAATCTGGTCCGCCACCATAAAGCCGCGACCCAAAAGGGCTTGATATTTTGGCGCAAGTCCCGTATCTTCGGATTTTAAGAAAGATTCCGGTACTTCATAATAGGAATAAAGCTTTGAGGAATCGTCCATGACAAGCTGGCTCTGACCGTCCGGATAAACCCACATGTCAGGAAACTTGCTCCAGGATGTCTGCATGAAAATCATCATGGGAAATGCAGTACAGATACCCCCAAGGATTACTAAAGAAATACGGTTTGTCAGGGCCTTTCCGTAGTGAAAGAGCATAACCGGAAGAAACATAGCCGAAACTGCAATCAGGATTGTGGCAGTACGGGAAAGAATCTTGTCCAAGTCCGCGCGGACCAAGGTATAGGAATAGGATACCATCAGGGTAATGGCGCCGGAAGCCAAGAGAAAAGCCAGCATTTTATTCCGCCAGACTGCCAGGGCGTGATAAATGAAATAGACAAATATCCAGACACCTATAGCGGGCAGAAGAAAACGGAAGGAAATATAGCATACCTGACGGAAAAAATCATGGGAAGACAGATAGGGAAGAAAAGCTACAGGAGCTCTTTGTCCCAAAAGATTGATTCCATCTGCCATAATTGTTTGTGAAGAATAGGTCAGGGTGTGACGCAGCATTCTCAGAAGAAGAGGAAAGGCGTGGGTAATCACCAATAATAGTATAACGTTTGTTATGTAAAAAAGAGGTCTTCTCAAATCTTTTTTAAAAGTATCCGATTTGATATAAGCCACCAGCTGCCAGATTCCCAGAGGAAGGGTGCCAAGAAGTAATGCCGCACCATATAAGGGATAATAAAGTCCACTGAGAAAGCAGGCGTAAATCCAGATATGGAGCCACAGAAATTTTTTGTTTAATAATCCCGGCAGGGAAAGAAGCAGCAATACAGGAAGCACCATATACTGCCGGTTGTAGGCAGGAAGTGTAAAAAGCACTGCAAATGCTGTGGCATATCCGCCTCCCACATGCTTGTAAATCAGGTACATGGTAATAATACAAAAGATAACCATAGTTATTGAAATGGCAGGGGAATAGTCCGTGACTGTCCCGCCTAAAAGTGTATGCTGGATAAAGCCGTTTACAAAGGGAAAAAGACCTGAAACAGGAGTGTATTCTTCATATAAGGATTGTCCGTGAAGAAAAATCTGGTTCCAGGGAATCATTTGCTCACCGTGGTGGTGCTGGTCAGGCTGGGCATACATAGGCGCAGCGGAAAAAGAGTGGTAGGCGAAAATTAAAATAGGCGTAATGGCGCCGATAATGTATTTTTCGTTTCTGTTCCAGAAACGGACTGCCTGTATGATGAGAAGAATAAGTGAAATACCTAAAAAGCCGCCGAAAAACACCATATATCCCGGCGCATAGGGAACATGGATAAGCTCCCCTTTATAAAAATAATCGTCTACAAACCACAGGCAGATCAAACCGGGAAGCATACACTGCAGAATCAGCAAAAGCCGTCTGCCGAAAGAACTTCCGGTATTTTTTTTGAACTGTGTGATTATAATGGAAGAAAAGAGAGTGCCAAAAATCAAGGTCAGCATATAAATGGTGACGGAGGATAAAGCTGCCTCATCTGTAAACTGTACGAGCATGGTAAGCAGGGCTACGAGGCTGTAATAAGTCAGAACATAGGTAAGGAGAATCTGACCGGTAAGCTTGGAACAAAAGATATTGCATAGCGCAAAAATTATTATTCCCGCAAAGAGAGGCAGGCTGAACTGGCCGAAAACAATCAAATAAGCAAAAAAGGGAAAAATGATCATGCCGCTAAAGAGGGGCACTCGGTGATTTTTTAGCTGGGCAATGGGAATCACGTTCTGCTCCGGAAAAGAATCCCCTGTAAGGCGTTTCTTTTGTAAAAGGGCGCATAAGTGCAAAGCCAGTACCAAAACAAGCGCACCGACAGCAAGAACAAGCCAAAAGAGCCGCAGCTCGCCGGATTTGTCGTAACCGCTGCCGGAAACATTCTCTATGATGATATCCGTAAAGATCTGATGTCCGCCGCCAAACAGGGGTAATAAAAAATATACCCCGATTGCTGCCGCACAGATGATGAGTATCAAAATTATCATGAGTATCTCCCTGATTCTGCATAAGTATGTATAGAAACATTTTAGTATAGTTGCGGAAAAACTGCAACAAACTGTTTTTACAGTCCCTTGCTTTCATTGACAAAACCCTGATAAAAAGGTAACCTATAAATTAGGTATATTTTGTCTTTCGGAAGGATACCCAGTCATGAAATTTTGGAAAAATAAATCAATCATATGTCAATATGCCTCTATGATTCTGGCGTTTATGACAATATTTTTAACCATACTCTTTTTTGTGTTCTGCCCGGATAATCTGATGCATTCCGATATGGCGGCAGAAGTCATTTTGTCAAAACTGCTTTCAAAGGAAGGCGGGTTTCTGGCAGCAGACTGGTATTATTCCACGGAAATTAGAATTGTATATACACAACTGGTTATGACGCCCCTGTTCTGGTTCCTTTCCGATTACGGAACCGTAAAGCTGCTTTCCCTTATTATTTTTAATGTACTGCTGGCGGTGGTTTTCTATTTTACGGCAAAGGAATTTAAATTAAAAGGCGGCTGTCTTTATCTGGCTATGGCGCTTCTTATGGTGCCGCTGTCCAATGAATATCTGGACATGATGTTTCTGGGGAATTTTTATACTTCCCAGGTCATCTGCACTTATCTGGTGTTGAAATTTTTCTTCAGGCCGGCATCGGAAAAAGCAAAATGGAAATGGCTGAGAATGGGAATACTGGCAATAGGAGCGATGATTCTGGGGCTTTCAGGGCTTCGTTATCTGGCAAGCCTCTATCTGCCTTTGATTGCTGCGGTCTGCTTTTCTTATGGGTTTGACCGGAAGGAAGAGCGGGAAAAAGGCCTTCCCGGCAGGCTTGCATTATCAGTAGGGCTGGCTTTTTGTGCAGGAGTGGGATTTCTGATCAATAAGTTTGTCCTGGCTGCAAATTACAGCTTTGATAACCAGGCGGTCAGTTTTGTGCCTCTTTCGGAGGTGCCGGGGCGTTTTCTGGATTCCATCAGGCTGATGCTGGAATTATTCGGATATCGGGAAATCGGTGTTGTGACAGGGCTTGGAGTTGTCAATGCGGTTAAATTTTTGTTTTTTGTTTTTGTTATCTATGTAGTCTGCCATCTGACGAAGCACAGGTATGAGATTCTGGATCATAAGCAGCGTCTGCTTTTGTACTATTTTTATGGTCTGGTTTTCATTAACTGGTATATGCTGGTCTTTACGGATGTGCTTTTGCAATACCGGTATTGGATTCCCGTTTATGTGATTGCCGTACTTTTGGCAGGGATTTATCTGGGACAGGCAAAGGAAAGAACGGAATGGTTTAAGCCGGCTGCGGCTGTAATTGCGGTTCTGGCGGTTCTGGCATCCCTATATGGGGAATTGTGGCAGGATACCAAGTACAACGATTGTGAAAAGCGTTATGGTTATATGGATTTTCTGGAGGAACAGGGTTATACCTTCGGTTATGCCACCTTCTGGAACTCCAGCGTTACGGAATATTTATCCAATGGGGAAATAGAAGTGGGCCATCTGGGTGGAAAAGACGGCGTTTCCGCACCTTATGAATGGCTGAGCCCCAAGTATTATTACGAGGAAGGGTATCATCAGGGAAAGACCTTCCTGCTGTTGGCGAAGACGGAAGAACCGGCATTGTTTAATGGGGATATTACCATTATGCAGGATGCCGTAAAGGTATATGAGGATGAATATTATGTGATTTATGAAGGCGAGGGCATGTATTTGTTTTCGGAAGGAGAATAGATGAAAAAAGCAGTCATTATAGGCGCAGGTCCTGCGGGGTTGACAGCGGCCTATGAACTATTGAAGAAAACGGACATCAAGCCGGTCATATTGGAGGAATCCCCTTATATAGGCGGCATTTCCCGGACGGCTGAATATAAAGGAAACCGCATGGACCTGGGCGGGCACAGGTTTTTTACCAAAAGCCCCCAGGTGGAAGAAATATGGGAAGAATTGATGCCCCTTCAGGGAAGTCCCTCTAAAGATGATTTACTTCTTGGGCGGGAAGTGCCTCTGAATCAGGAAGGACCGGACCCGGAAGAAACGGACAGGGTATTTTTGGTTAGAAACAGGGTGAGCCGGATTTTCTTTCTGCGGAAATTTTTTGACTATCCGATCAGCATAAAGCCCCGGACTTTTATTAATATGGGATTTGTACGTACAGTAAAGGCGGGCTTTGGCTATTTATATTCTTCCGTTTTTAAGCGGAAAGAGAACTCTCTGGAAGATTTCTATATCAATCGTTTCGGCAAACCGCTGTATGAGATGTTCTTTGAAGATTATACAGAGAAGCTTTGGGGGATTCATCCTTCCAAGATTGCGCCGGACTGGGGAGCACAGCGGGTAAAAGGGCTGTCTTTAGGCAAAATTTTTGTGGAAATTATAACCAAGCCCTTCCGCAAAAATAAACAGTCCTCGGAAACAAGCCTTATTGAGCAGTTTACTTACCCCAAAAAGGGACCGGGACAGCTGTGGGAGACTATGGCAGATGAAATCCGCAGAATGGGCGGGGAAATTCACCTGGAGACAAAAGTGGACGGCATCGGAACAACTGAAGAAAACGGGGAGAAAAAAGTAACGGGAGTTTATGCAGGAGATGAACTGTATGAAGGCGATTATTATTTTTCCTCCATGTCCATCAAGGATTTGATAGAGGGAATGGAAGAGAAAGCCTCAGGCAAAAACAATGCGGCAATTCCGGAGATTGTAAAGGAAACAGCCAAGGGACTGCCTTACAGGGATTTTATTACGGTAGGACTTCTTGTGAAAGGTCTGGAAATAAGCAATCAGACGAAGATGAAAACAGTGGGCAATATTGTGCCGGACTGCTGGATTTATATTCAGGAAAGGGACGTGAAGCTGGGAAGGCTGCAAATATTCAATAACTGGTCTCCTTATATGCCTGCGGATTATGAAAAGACAGTCTGGATAGGATTGGAATATTTCTGCAATGAAGGGGACGATATGTGGAATATGACCCCGGAAAAGTTTATTTCCTTTGCGGCGAAAGAACTGGAAAAGATACATGTGGTCAAACGAAAGAATATTCTGGATGCAACCCATATCAGGGTAAAAAAGGCATATCCGGCTTATTTTGGGACCTATGAGCAGTTTGGACAGGTGGAAGACTGGCTGAAGGGCTTTTCAAACCTGTACTGCGTAGGCAGGAATGGACAGCATAGATATAACAATATGGACCATTCCATGCTGACTGCCATAGAAGCAGTAAACCTGATCAAAGAAGGAAAGAAAGACCAAAGCATACTCTGGAAGGTCAATACAGAAAAAGAGTATCATGAGACAAAGGATGAGTGAGATGGCAGAACAGGGGAAAATCAGAAAGATTGTCCTGTTTAAGGGGGACATTGAGACAACAGCATATTTTTCCGAACAGATGGAGAAAACTTTTCTGCGGGAAGGATATGAAACCTTTTTCTATGATTATAAGAATGTGGCTGCAAGTGTAAGAAAACTACTGTTATTTATAGAAAAAGGACGTACTGCGGTTGTTACCTTCAATTATCACGGCTTATGCGGGGATAGTGAAGTGTTTTATGATGAAAACAAAAAGGAGTATATATGGGATGCCTTTGACATTCCCTGTATTAATATTGCAGTAGACCATCCTTTTTATTATCACCGTTTTTTTCAGGTTCTCCCCAAACATTATATTCACATCAGCATTGACCGCAACCATGAAAGATACATGGAATCGTTTTTCCCGGAGATTAAAAGGGGGCCTTTCCTTCCGTTGGCAGGAACTTCCCTGTTTCCGAAAGGTGATTATAAGCCCATAGAGAAGCGCCCCATGGATATTGTATTTACGGGCAATTATGTCCCGCCCCAGAATTTTAACGTATACATAGAACGAGCTGGAGAGGAATACACCAGATTTTATATGGGGATTCTGGAGGAACTGAAAGCACATCCGTCAAGGCTGTTGGAGGATGTGGCAGAGGAGCATCTGAAAAGGGAAATACCGGAAGCTACCCATGATGAAATCAGGGAGACCCTGGGGAATATGATTTTTCTGGATATGTATATCAGGTTTTATTTCAGGGGTGAGGCGATACGTCTTCTGGCAGAGGCAGGATTTCCTGTTCATGTATATGGCAACGGCTGGGAAGAACTGGAGTGTGCCAAAAAGGAAAATATCCTGATAGGGGGAAGTCTTGATTCCTTGGAATGCCTGCAGAAAATCAGTGAAGGGAAGCTTTCGCTGAATGTAATGCCTTGGTTTAAAGAAGGGGCACATGACAGGATTTTCAATTCTATGTTAAACGGAGCGGTATGTGTAACTGACAGCTCCCGTTATCTGGATGGATTCTTAAAACAAAAGGAAAATGCGGCGGTGTATTCTTTAGAAGCCATGGAGGAACTTCCGGGGCTTGTAGGTGAACTGCTGGAAAATGAAAAGAGAATGCAGGAAATTGCCGACAGAGGTTTTGAGATGGCGCGAAATGGCCACACATGGGAGAACAGGGCTATGATAATTGTGGGAATTTTACGCACTTTGGGTTGAAATAAAGGAGGAGTGAATATGGATAAACAAAAAAAGATCCTGGTGGTGGACGACGACCAGAATATGCTGCAGCTGCTCTATTCCTTTTTAAGGGATTTTTATCGTGTGACCATGGTAAGCAGTGGGAAGGATGCTCTTGAGAGTTTGAGTAAACAGAAACCGGATTTGATGCTTTTGGACTATCTGATGCCGGAAATGAATGGAAAAGAAACGCTGGAGATTATCCGGAAGGATGAAAATTTGAAGGATTTGCCGGTCTTTTTCTTAACCGGTGTTTCGGACAGTAATAAGATTTCTGAATGTCTGAAGCTGGATCCTAGCGGATATATATTGAAGCCCATAGGGAAGTTTAGTCTGTTGGCTAAGATACGGGCTTATTTTGAGGAGAGTGAGCTGGAATAGGCTGTAGGAAAAAGAGGCTGGAAGTTAAGAACTTCGCAGCCTCTTTTTTGGAGATATTTTTTAGATTTATGTTTTGCTACTGTTGGTTTGTTATTCCTGCTGTTTTGCAATTTCAAGTGCTTTGGCTACTTCGGCGTCTACGACGGGGTCAGAGGAGTCTTCCTCTTCAGTTTTTACGGTAGCTAGGTAGTTAGTAATTTCTTCCAGTACCTGATCCAGCAGGGTCATAACTTCGTCATGGCTGTCTTTTATGTAGTCGATTTTGTTTTCTTTGCCGGCCAGTTCCAAAAGTCTTGCTTTTTCGGAAAGGGTAAGAGCGCCAATCATCTTGGAAGTGCTCTTTAAAGCATGTACGTAAATGGTATAATTGGTATAATCCTCTGCTTCATAGGATGCAATGATATCCTTCTGGTTCTTGGGTACATTGTCTTGGAAGGACTGAAGCAGGAAATGGAAGGTTTCTTTGCTTCCCTCAGCAGATTCCACAGCAGAAGGTACATCAATAGTTTTAAAGCGGTATTCGGATAAGATTTCGTTGGCAATGGCTTTCCAGAGCTTGCTGAAAATATCCTGTTCCACTTTATCGTACTCTATCAGTACGTAGCGGTTTTCGGGAAGGTATTCCAGAATCTTTTCTTCCAGAGGTTTTCCCTGAATCGGTTTGGACATATAATCAATAAAGCCTTCTGCTTCGTACATTTCTTTTGCACCGGAGACAGCATTGGCAGTCAGTACGATAACAGGAGTATCCTGGTTGGGACCATCGGAATCTTTCAGGCGGTGCAGTGTTTCGATACCGTCGATGTTGGGCATCATGTGATCCATTAAGATCAAATCATAGAAGTTCTCTGCACATAAATCAAGGGCTTCCAGACCGCCGAAGGCTTTGTCTACTTTAATCTGTGTACTCTTTAACAGACCTTCCACAACGGAAATGTTCATTGCATTATCGTCCACTACCAGAATGCGGGCATTGGGAGCCACAAAGGTAGTACGGTATTTTTTGTGTTTCTCACGGCTGTAAGCATATTTCTCACGGAATTTGCCAATAGGCTTGCGGTCCCGGATTCCCTGCTTTAATACGAAAGAGAAGGTAGAACCTACGCCGTAATCGCTGCGGACATTCAGTGTGCTTCCCATCAGTTCCAGAAGCTGTCTGGTAATGCTCAGTCCCAGTCCTGTGCCTTCGATATTGCGGTTCCGTCTTTCTTCTATACGTTCAAATGATACGAACAGTCTGTCAATATCTTCTTCCTTGATGCCGATGCCAGTGTCGGTAACGGATATAATCAGATTAATGGAGGAATCGCCGGCTTCTTTCCAGTCAACCTTTAAGGTAACACTGCCCTCTTTGGTGTATTTAACAGCGTTGGTCAACAGATTAATGATAATCTGGCGGAGTCTGACATCATCGCCGTAAAGCAGATAGGGAATATCTTCTGCAACTACGGGAGTAAAATCAAGACCTTTGTTTGCGACTTTTATTTCAATCATATTCATGATTTCGGATAAAACATTTGCGATTTCATATTCTACGGGCAAAATTTCCATTTTTCCGCATTCGATTTTGGAGAAATCAAGCAAATCATTGACAAGAGAAAGCAGTGTGGTGCTGGCATCCCGTATGTTTTCTGCATAGCCAATAATGGGCTTTTCTGTAGCCTCACGGATAATGATTTCATCCATTCCCAGAATGGTATTGATGGGAGTACGGATTTCGTGGGACATGTTTGCCAAAAAGTTAGATTTGGCTTTGTTGGCAGCATCTGCCATATCTTTCAATTCCTGAAGCTTTTTGTTTGTCTTGTAATGTCCTGTAACATCCGTCAGCCAGACAAACTGACCGCTAAAGTCGTCCGTGACAAGCCGTTCAGAACGGATTTCATAAATTTTTGAAAGCTCCTCGGAAACATATTCCTTTGCGTTAAACAGTTTTTTCATGGCAGGTTGCTCAGTAATGGATGTCATATTTCCGATTTTTGGAAACAGGATTTCGAACTCATTATTGTAATAAAGAATTTTTTCGTAGTCCGAAACAATCAGCACTGCGCCTACGTCATGATTTAAAATTTCTTTGGTAGCGATTTCGACAGAATCAACCGCCTGCGGTTTGTTTTTAAACAGCTTCAGATTAAAAAATACCGAAACAGCCAGAAGAATCACCAAAAAAATAATTACAGCTATCATAGTTCTTACCTTCTCCCTCTGGGATGCCATAGGAATCCCGTTGATTAATATGTACTTCTTTATTATAGCAAAAATAGAAAAACGTGAAAATAGGCAAGATAAAATTAAGAATAAAAAATTGCACAAAAAAAGAAAAGGTTATTTGTCAAGACTGTTTAGAAATGATATACTGATATTTAAAAAGAAAGAGAGATAAAAAGAGTTCGCCAGTTGAAATAGAACGGATTCAATATGACTAAGATTTAAGAAAGGAAAGAAAGCGGTTATGAAATTTGGCGAGTTGGAAGCCGGAATCGAAATTGATATTGAAGTTGAGATGCATCAGAACAAATGCACTTTTCATAGTGTCATACGGCAGATGGTGAAGGGTGTCGCATTAATGGAACCGTTGCTTAGTGATGGAAAGATATTGAATCTGAGCGGGGAAGGGGTTGCCATCAGCGTTGTGGTAAAGCTCCCGGATAGAGAGGTCCCTATGCAGTTTCGTGGATGCGTGGCTAAAAATATAAAGACAAAAGATGGCATATTGCTGGCACTTAATTGTTCTAATCCCGGCAAGCGCATAAACAGGCGTAATGTATTTCGGGTATTTGTGGGAGAGAAGGGAACAGTGAATCTGATAGGTAAGGCCAAGTCCCTTTTGGTAACAGTGAGGGACATAAGTATTATGGGATTTTCTTTTGTTACCAATGTTTTGGAGTGGGATAACGAAACATCCCGTGTGTTGTTGAGCTTTCAAGGCAGATACGGTGAAGAGATGCGGATGCAGGGTACTGTGGTACGAAGTGAGGAACTGGACCAGGGAATGGTGGTAGTAGGCTGCAAGCTTGCTAATTGTGCCAATAACCTGGAGGACTATGTGTCTTTTTTGCAAAGAGATAATTTAAGGAAAAGTGCAGGTAAGAGAGACTGAAATGATTCAGAAGAAAAAATGGAAAAACCCTGTATTGCTGGCACTTGCCGCGGCAATATGGGGATTTGCTTTTGTTTCCCAGAGTGTGGGAATGGAATATGTGGATCCCTTTACATTTAATTCCATACGTAATATTATAGGAGCCGTTGTCCTGGTTCCGGTGATTTTAATCAGAGAGAGACAGCGAAAAAAAGAAATGAAAAATACGGAACAAGAAAATGCGAAGGTCGGGTCCACCCTTTTAATCGGCGGGTTATGCTGTGGAGCCCTTTTGTTTATTTCCTCAAGCGCTCAACAGATAGGTATTAAATATACGACTGTGGGAAAGGCAGGGTTTATTACAGCGCTTTACATCATCATGGTGCCCGTGGTGAGCCTGTTTTTCGGAAAAAAGTCCAGGCCGGCGGTTTGGATCAGCGTGGTTTTAGCAGTTATGGGATTTTATTTGCTGACCATGGTTGGGGAATCCTCATTTACAAAAGGAGATGCCTATGTGCTGGCATGTGCCTTTATGTTTTCGGGGCAGATTCTGTGTGTGGATTATTTTGCGCCAAAGGTAGATAGTGTAAAGCTGGCATGCCTGCAGTTTTTGATATGTGGTATTTTGTCAGGAATCGTCATGTTTATAACGGAGAATCCCAGGCTCCGGGATATTTATCAGGCCCGGATTCCGCTGCTCTATGCGGGGGCTTTATCCTGTGGAGTTGCTTATACGTTACAGATAGTTGGTCAAAAGAACTACAATCCTTCTGTTGCTGCGCTGATTATGAGCCTGGAGTCGGTATTTTCCGTTTTGGCAGGCTGGCTGATTCTGGGTCAGACCTTATCGCCTTTGGAAGCTTCAGGCTGCGTATTGATTTTTGCAGGAATTATCCTGACCCAGCTGCCCGAGGAATGGCTACGAAAGCGCTAATCCTGAATCTGGCGTCCCTGAGTGTTCATATGGTAGTTATCTTTATATATCATCTGGGAAAGAGGCAGAAAAGTATATCCCATTTCCTCAAGGCGTGTGATCAGGGTATCCAGAGCATCGGCAGTATATTTGCCGCCGTTGTGGCATAGGATAATGGAGCCGTTTCCAAGAGCCTTGTGATTGCATACCCGTTCAATAATGTCATTGACGCCATAATCTTTCCAGTCCAGACTGTCTACATCCCATTGGATGGTGTAGTAGCCCAGGTCTTTGGCATTGGAAATGACATGATTATCATAATCACCGTAGGGCGGGCGGAACAGAAACATTTCATAGCCGGTAAGGGCTTTTACTTTGTCATGGACTTTCTGAAGCTCTTCCTTGCACTGGCTGTCAGAAAGCTGGGACATATTTTTGTGGTTCTCACTATGGTTTCCTAAATCGTGGCCGTCTGCAAGGATTGCTTTTACATCATCGGGATAAGTTTCTACCCAGCCGCCGGTCATAAAGAAAGTAACATGTATGTTATGTTTTTTTAAGATTTCCAGGATTTGTCCGGTATCCTCGTTTCCCCAAGCGGCGTCAAAGGTTAGAGCGACTACCTTTTTATCGGTTTCTACACAGTAAATTGGAAGTTCCCTGCCTCCTACTGTGTTGCTGACGGTTATTTCTTCTCGGAATTTCAATGCCAGAGTGAAAAGGGCTAAAAGCGCTGCAAGGCATATGCAGGCCCTTTTTAAAAAGACTGTTTTGTTCAAAATAGAAAATCCCCATAATGATTTACTTATTTCAATATATGTAAAAGAGGTTTTTTCATTCCGAAAAACAAGTTTTTTGCAATTTTCTATTTCTTATTTCGGAAACCTTATGTAAAATGTAGGGGATAGGAAAGCAGAAAGGAGAAACTATGGGGGATTCGGATGTAACAGGATTTAATGATAAGGTATTGCTGGAAAAGGCAAAAAAACAGGAGGCATGGTATTTCATTGTGGATCCCCAGACGGGATGTCCTTATGTCCATGACGGGATGACAGATTTGTTTGCATCAGCGGACGTGCTGGAAAAAAACATTAAGGAGGATGAGCTGAGGTATCAGAAAGCTATAACAGTGGAAGAGTACAGGGAAAATAAGCGGGCGGCAACTTTCGGGTTAAATATATTTTCGTACTTTTACTATCTGGGTCTGGAAAAGATCAAGGTCTTTTATGATGACGCTTTCGGGGTGCTTTCACGGGCGGATTTCCTGCCGCCAAGGGATTACAGTGGTTTGGATCCAGATAAGGTCCCGGTGGAAAATCCTTCCCTGCGCTTTGTATTAAATGAGTTTTTGAAAGAAGCGCGCTGGAGTAAGCAGTATGAGGGCAAGCTGGAATATTTGCAGAAAAAAGAAAAAGAACTGTTTGAACTGATTAAAGAAGCGAAATTCCTCATTCCCATGCAGGCTGCTGGGGAAAATGGAGAGGATATGGGATTTGCAAAGGTGTCCAATAACGATAAATATTATCTTCCCCTGTTTACTGACTGGCTGGAGTTCAGCAAAGGATATGATAGCAGCCAGTGGAAAGGTGTTATTGTAAGTATTAAAGAGGCAGTGGATATTGCTGGGGATGATGATATTGTCCTTAATCTTACCTGTGAAGCCCTTGTCATAACCAGGGATGTCCTGAAAAGAACAGGGATTCTTTAATCTTGGGTATCTGATGGGTTTTCTTTTCGGAGGGCTTGTGTTATAATAAACCATATGATTTTATGAAGGGATATGATATCATGTTAGGAATGTTAGGAATATTGGCATTGATTTTACTGGTTGTTATTATAGTAGTCGTTATTGTAGCTGCCGTATCGGCAAGCGCTTCTGCGGTCATAGCGGATGACGATAAGGAAGAATAAAACAAGTAAAGCATGCGCTGGCGCATGATGAATCTGTGTATACAGTAAGGAAAACGTTGGCGAAGGCGTATTTTCTTCTCTGTATGCACATTTTTTTTATGAATTCAAACAAAAATAATTTTATGAAAACTGGTTACATTTTAATTTAGATATTGCTGTTAAAACCAGAAACGGAGAGAATTTAAAAAATGCAGTTTACCACTCCGGCATTTGCCGTTTTTCTGCTCATTATGTTCCTGATTTACTGGGCAGTTCCAAATAAATACAGAATGCCGATGCTGCTTCTTGTCAGTTACGGGTTTTACATGACATTTTCACCGGGATATGTGATTTTACTGATCTGTGTATCTCTTCTCACCTATCTGACGGGGATAAAGTGTACCAGAAGATTTTTTGTAACGAGCGTTATTTTACAAATCGCCCTATTGGCATTTTTTAAATATGCTGGATTTTTACCGGCGTTTTCAAAGTCATTGGTAATTCCGGTGGGAATTTCTTTTTACATTTTTAAGGCTGTCAGCTATATGGCGGATGTGAAAAAAGGCAGGATTGCTGCTGAGAAAAGCCCTTTGGCGGTATTTTTGTACCTGGCATTTTTCCCGGATATTGTATCGGGTCCTATAAATCGTGCCGAACTGTTGATTCCCCAGTTAAAAGCGGAAAAAAGTTTTGACTATGGCAGTGCCGTTTACGGAATGAGGCTGATTTTGCTTGGATTGTTCAAAAAGCTTCTGATTGCGGATACCCTTGCCAGATATGTGAACAGGGTATTTGAACTGCCCGGCGCTTATATGGGAATCAGCTATGTTTTTGTGGCGGTCTTTTATACCATTGAGATTTATTGTGATTTCTCTGGATATTCCGATATGGCGGTGGGGATTGCAAGGCTTTTCGGCATTCGTTCCATGGAAAATTTCAAAAGTCCTTATTTTGCAGCAAATATTAAGGAGTTCTGGGACAGGTGGCATATTTCCCTGTCAACCTGGCTGAAGGACTATGTATATATTCCTTTGGGAGGTAGCAGAAAGGGAGAAGTCAGGACTTATCTCAATCTGTTTCTGACGTTTCTTGTAAGCGGAATCTGGCATGGAGCCAGTCTTACATTTCTGGTGTGGGGAGCTTTACACGGAATTTACCAGGGTATTTTCAGGTTTTACAAGAAACATTGTAAATGGAAGATACCAAAGATAATAGGCGTTATTATAACCTTTGGGGCAGTATGCATTGCCTGGATTTTTTTCCGGGCCGACAGCCTTGGGGATGCCCTTTATATGATAAGGTATATGGCATATAATCTGGATCCTTTGCTGGCATATCATAAAATGGGAATGGTCCGTCAGGATTTCTGGCTTATTCTTGGTTCCGTTGGAGTTTTGGCAGCCTATGACTGGGCATCCCTGAAATGGGATGTGCCTGCATGCATGGACCGGCTGAAGGCTCCTTTGCGGTGGCTGATTTATCTTTTGACGGCTTCGCTGATTCTGGCATTCCATCTGCATAACGGTGTCAGTCAGGAGTTTATTTATTTCAGATTTTAAAAGGCTGTTTTGACATAAGGAGATAGCATGAAAAAATTCATGATGAAACTGCTGTTGTTTTTCCTGTTGCTTGCTGTAGCAGTCATTCCTTTTAATGTGGCGGTTGACCCCTATAATGTTTTTCATGGGGATAACCTTAGGGACAACGGCGTGGAACCCAATAAAAATTATATTAAAACAAAGTTTGTGCTTGCCCATAAGGATGAGTATGATTCTTATCTTTTCGGTTCTTCCCGAGCGGGCTTTATTGACGTAAGCGGATTGCCGGGCGGGACATGGTACAACTTTTCCTATTCAGAAGGGCTTCCGAAAGAGCAGTATGAGACTCTGCAGGTGCTGATTTCCAAGGGGGAGATTCCCAAACAGGTGTATTTAAGCATTGATAATATTTCCTATTTGGTAGACCCTTCCTATCATGAGAACCAGTTGTATCGGAAGGCATATCCTTATACAGGCAGTCCTACGGACAAGCTTCGTTTTTATGCTTCTTACCTGGATACGGTTACAACCATAGAATCCCTTCCGGTGATACAAGATTACAGCGGCGACACGGAAGGCTTAAGAAAACGTATGTATTCCACGGGCTGTGAGAATTTGGAACTGGATATGACCTTTGACGCATCCAATACAAAAGCCTATTGGGCGGATTATTATGAGCCAAGAATTGAGGAGGCTGTGGAAGAAATCAGGATGTTTAAGGAGTTGTGTGACAGCTATGATATTGAGCTGACGGTTTTTACCAATCCGCTGTATGTAACTACGTATGAAAGAGCGGTGGATAAAGGTTATCTGGATTTTCTGGAAGAAGTAGTCCATGTAACGCCTTTTTACAATTTCAGCGGCTACAATGAAATATCCATGAATCCGGATTACTATTTTGAGACAAGCCATTATACGCCGGAAGCGGCGGCTGTTATGATGGATATCATAGAAAACGGCAGTGATGAGCACGCAGTGTACGCCCAGGGCTTTGGGTATTATGTAACAGAAGAAAATCTGGATGATTTTATGATGATTATCAGACATCAGGCTTATGTGACGGGAATTTTGGAATACGAGGGAGAATAATGTTTGATTTTATACCAGATAAAATTGACTTTTCGGATGAAAAGCAATATGAATATTTACAAGATAAGATTAGTTCAGCGCTTCAGGATGTCCTAAACAATGAAAAGAATACATTGGAACAGATAGAACAACTATTGTTTACTGTACAGTCATGGATTCAGCCATTTGTTTTGCAAATATTAGATTTTGCAAGTTTGAATACTTTTTCAGAATTAAAAAATGCATATGAATATGCACAAAATAATTGGAAAGAGGCTGTAGACAGACCATACTTACAATTAGAAATGTATTGTGAAATGTGCAATCAAATCGGATGTATCTCGGATAGTCATGATGATCCTGAGTATCTTGATTCCATTCATCTTTTACCGGAGATGGCAGAGTTATTAAGTGAGGATTATTTTTCTGAGCTAGAAGAAAAAGACTTCATAATCAATACATATGCTCGCTATTGTTATTCTATTTTTGAGTCTTACTATAATTTTTTAAATTATTTTATGAGCGCAAAAGATAGAAACCATGCTATTAAAAAATGTTTATTCCAAATCGACAATGTTCTTTTTAATATTTTATGGTGGTTGGATTCTGATTTGGAAAATTCCACAGAAAATTCATATTTTCTCAAAGCTGTTAATGAACTTTTAGATTCCTGTCTATAGAACTGAAAAATTCGTCACTTTTCACAAATTTTTGAAATTAATAATCGGAGTCTGGACAAAAGTCTGGGCTCCGTGTTATATTTATCTACGCACATTTCTGTGCATCTTTTATTCCGGAATTCCCGGATTCAGGGCAGTTCGCCCGCAGATTTCAACGAAAGAATAAACTAAGGAAATGAGTGATGCCTATGATTGTATAGGACTGTTTTTTGAGCATGCAAATCTTAGAATAGGCAATTGTGGGGCTTCGGGGCTGGCAGGATGTAAAACCTTGGGCATGGGGGAGAAACTTTTTCTTTCCTTGCGCTTTGTGAAGAACATTAGTTTTTCTTAATGTTCCGTTCCATACACAGCAATTCTCCAACAGGACGTTGGAGAAA
>CAZZHJ010000006.1:20135-26504 GCA_964653815.1 uncultured Lachnospiraceae bacterium | reverse complement strand
ATTCAGTATTGTAAATGCTGCTAACGCCATAATTTCTCCACGAGACCTTAAACTAGTCATTCCCCACAAAGAAATAAGACATAAAACAACCGCATAAACTTTAAAAAACTTTTTTTTACATTGTTTAGATGTACAATACCATGTCATATATGCAAACATCAGAAACATTCCTAAAGTATTCGGATTAATATCTGTTTTAAAACAGTAGGACCAATTACGATTATATTTAAATGAATGAATAAAAACAACTAATAATACTATTAGTGAAACAAAGGCAATATAATTAGATTGTTTATTCGACAATCGTCCGTACGTGGTAATGTTTAGCACCAACATTGCCATAACAAATGTTAAAACGCTACCAATGCCACCATTTGTTATTATAATTGAACTCAACGCAAATACAACTGATATTCCAATTAGTATTATACTAAATTTATCAATTTTACCAATTACCCCTAGCGCAAAAAGGGTTATGCCCGTTACAATAAGTAATGACGCTTGCGCGTATATATTAAAAATTTTGATATGCATAACAGCACCATAAGATAATAACATTAAATAAACAATAAAATAATTTGCCTTTTTTACTTTATCATCGTTCATGCTTTCTCTCCTTATTTAGGGAAGTAATTGCACTCTACGCATACAAGACTCTTAAGTACAAAAATCCTTCATAATCATTTGCCTAACGTATTTTCATGCCCAATATCTTAATCAAAGACTTTAATCATGCTACATTTTCTCTTCTCTTGAGTCCTAAAATCCCATACCATGATGTACAGAATGTGTTTTACCATAATCTTATCACATAGTTATCAGGACAGATTTATTCCTCTGAATATAAAAAATATTATATATTATTGGCATTTCCTGCATACACATGATAAACTTCTTTGATCCATATGGTCGCTTTCTTGATATTGAGATTGGCTTCCAATATCTTTCTTATTTTGATATAGTAGGTTTTCTTTTATTATCTTGCACACTCCCGCTTACTCCAATCTTGCCAGCATAGATGGAGAATTAAAACTTTCATTCAATCTCAAATAAGATATGATAACCAATAATAATATAAACAAACATTCTCTAGCTTTCCTTCATTTTATTATTTGTTTTATCTTCCCTTTATGTTAAAAGAATTATAAACCTTTGCACAAAATGGCATACCTAGATAGGAAAGTAAACACGCACCTCTAACTTTTAATGGTGTATTCCTACTTAAAATCATTTTTAATCTATACTTATAAATAGTATCTTTTAAAATTTTTTTATAATGGTCAAACTCATGTGATTCATTCTGTTTAAATGTCATGTAGATATTAAAGCAAACTCCGACAAGCCTTGCATTTGCATCACTTACTAAATCAGGATAGTATTTTCTAACAAATGTATTTAATTCCTCCGCAAACTTATATTGATCCATATATTTTTTGTTAAATTGATTATTGGATATACTTCCTTCTCTTATATAGTAGTAATACAGACATTCTGATGTCCTTACTATTTTTTTTGCGTTATGTAAGATCAAATAGGTTGTTCCCAAATCTTCAAAATATGCCCCTTTGGGATATCGCACATCATTAAAACATGATATTTTGTAAAGTAGCGCCCATGCGCTTGTTGTAAAGCCATCCTCTTGCCTTAACATTTTTTTTAATGCAACTTCTGAGTTCCAATTCATAATTTTTGCGCTCAAATCACGTCTGTAATTCATATATAAGTTGTGAGTACGCCTGTACCCACATCCTGAAACATCTGCACCATATTTCATTAAGTTAAAATATAGCACTTCAACCAAAAATGGAGAAACATAGTCGTCACTATCAACAAAAGTAATAAATTTTCCATGAGTTCTATCAATCCCATAGTTACGCGCATCTGATAATCCACCATTTATTTTATGGTACACAGTTATCCTTGCATCTTTCTTACCATAGCTATCTGCAATTGTTCCGCTATTATCTGTTGAACCATCATCTATTAATAAGATTTCCAGATTTTTATATGTTTGACATAATAACGATTCTATGCAATTTGCTAAATACTTCTCAACATTATAAATTGGCACCACTATTGTCACTAATTCGTTATTATCCATTTATTACAAAATCCTCTTAATTAAATAAACTTTTCCTCAACCGTCTAAATGCTTTTATACTTCTTTTCATATCTTCAGGATCTTGAATTCCTTTAATAATTCTGTGTCCAATATACCATGGTCTCATATAATACTTTTTTCTTGCATATGCACAAAAATCTACCAAATCCTGTGCCGTTAATTCCGGAGTATTAAGAACACAATTTAACGTACCGTCTTCCTGAAGATAGTCCTCGTATTTTCCTGTAATATATCCGTTATTCTTTGCCCACTGGTAAGCTTCCGTTCCTGGATATGGGATAAGCGGAAAAAACTGTGCCGTATCCGTTTTAAAACGCAGCGCCGCATCAAGTGTACGCTGCATTGTCTCACGCGTTTCTCCCTCATTACCTACCATATAACAAGCATGAATCATTAAGCCTGCCTTTTTTGCATTTGCCACATAATCATCAATCAATTTAAGGTTGCTACCCTTTTTTATATTTTTCAAAATTTGTTCATTGTAACTTTCAAATCCGGGAATAATGAGATGACAACCGGCTTTTTTCATTGCCTGCATAGTTTCCAAGTTGATATTTACACGTGAATTACACAGCCATCTTATTTTCTTATGCAGTCCTCTTTCAATTAACAACTTACAAATTTCCAAAACACGCTCTCTGTCAGCCGTAAAAGTATCGTCTTCAATAACAATTTCATGTACTTCCGGAAAATTCTCTACAATATATTCAAACTCCCGTACAACACTTTCCGAACTGCGGAGTCTATATTTATGTCCGTGCAAAGTTTGAGGATATACACAATAATTGCAATGGGCAGGACACCCGCGACCTGTGAATATCTGAATAGCCGGATAAGATGCGGCAGGAAAAACATAGTCCCTAACATCTAAATATTTTTTTATAAAGGATGCCGCAAAAGGGATCACATCCAACACTTCAATATGTTCTGCATCTGGTGTATTCTTGATTTCATCGTCTTCCCAATAAGTAAGTCCTCTTACCGTGGAAAAATCCTGTCCATCCCTCAATGCACGTGCTGTATCACGAACAATATAATCATATTCATGTCGTGCGACGAAATCAATGCTGTCATTAATACTAATCGTTTCTAACGGAGTAGCTGATGGGTGTGTACCAACCAACATAATCTTACTTTGAGGGTACTTTTGTTTCAGTATTTTCCCAAATTCTGCATCACTGCAAATGGAAGGTGTACTTGTATCCAGCACAAACATCTCTGCATTAGATGCCTCTTTCTCTACTCGTTCCAATGTTTGTTTTTGATCTAGCTGTTTCGCCGGAGCATCAATAAAAGCAATTTCAAAACCATCCTGTTCAACAACAGCTGCCGCATAAATGAGCCATAATGGATAATATAATACACCACTATGCCCAATAGATGGGCTTCTAGATTCGCGGCTAAACTTTCCATATTCTGATTTAAATGGTGGATTAATAAAACAAATTTTCATCCATTATCTCCCATTCGACTATTACTAATACTTTTGTATTTTTTTAATCCATTGAATATATAGCATGCTTCATAATATGCAGCACTTAAAATATTCAATCCACAAGCGCGATAAGTTCTCCAATTCATCTTTGCAGAATCTATCTTATTGCCAGACTTTGATGTCTTTGCAATTCTGTATATCAGCAATGGCTCGTCAACTCCGTATGCAACTTGACCGCTTTTCAAAATATTCAACCAAATTGCATAGTCCTCATGCATTTTATTGCCCATCACATAATTTTGTTCATAGAGAGTTTTTTTTACTAATGAAGAAGAATTCGAGATTAGATTCTGCTTTAAGAGTTTTTTGTATTCGATTTTCTGTGGTACATGAAGTTGCCAATGTATCGCCTTTCCATCCTCATCCATAAATGTTGAACCTGTATATAGCAATTCCGCATGAGTTAATTGTTGTAGAAGTACCTGTTTTTCCAACTTTTCCGGCTTCCATGCATCATCACTATCCAGAATTGCAATCCATGTTCCGCGGGCCATTTTCAAACCATATCTTCTTGTATAGGATACACCACTGTTTTTCTCATTCCTGATTAAAATCACTCTGCTGTCATAATCTGCCAATCTCTGAACAACACTCACTGTATTATCTGTTGAACCATCATCGATCACAAGTAATTCAAAATTGGTATATGTTTGGTTAAGTACAGAACGAATTGCAAGCTCAATCGTTTTTTCAGCATTATATGCTGCCATAATTACACTAATCAAGCCAAACTCATTATTTGCCACTCTATTTCCTCCATTACATGTACCATTTTCTATACAGTCATTCTCTTTTGCTCAACCTCATTTGTTACAGCCTTTTCTGCTGTTGTTTCCTCTTCTTTTACCCCTTCCGTACTCTCCTTCAAAAACAATATCTGCACCGTCTTAAAGATAATCCTCAAATCCAATGCAAATCCCGCATTGACCAGATACATCAGATCCATCTGAAGTTTATCATAAGGGGTAGTATTATACTTTCCATAAACCTGTGCATATCCTGTCAATCCTGCCTTGGCCTGAAGTCTTAAGGCAAACTCCGGCAGTTTCTTTTCATACTGCCTTGCAATAACCGGGCGTTCCGGTCTGGGACCTACAATGGACATACTGCCTTCCAGAATGTTGAAAAGCTGGGGCAGTTCATCAATACGCACCTTGCGTATAAAACGTCCTACTTTCGTAATCCTTGGGTCACTGTCGCCTGTTGAAAGGCGGGCAATTCCGTCAGATTCAGCGTCGGCGCGCATGCTGCGGAATTTGATAATGTAGAATTTCTTGCCGCCCTGTGTCAGACGGCATTGTTTATAAAATACGCTTCCGCCGTCCTCTGCCTTAATAGCCAGGGCGGTAATGAGCATAACAGGGGAAGTAATGATAATCCCCACCAGTGAGAGCAGAATATCAAATAACCTTTTTCCCATGCGGTATTCCGGCGAGGGATTATATAAGTTTACCTCAAACAAGGGCAAATGGAACAAATGCGCCTGTTCTGCGCCGCTCATAATGACATCGCCGATTCGCGGCAGTACATATACTTTGATTTCATGCTCTACACAATACTTTAAGATTATATTTCTCTCGTGGCTGTGGATACCGCACAGAAAAACTACCTCTGCGCCTTCCAGCGCTTTCAGTTTTCCTGCCAGGCACATTTCCACATTCACGCATTTTCCAATTTTAAATTTTTTATCAATACCATACTCCGTAATCAGATTGTCAATACTCCTCTTACGGTCATAGACCACATAGGTTTCTTTTGCCGGGAATGTGCTGAAATACCATTTATGGGCTCCAACGCTCCAGATGGCCGATAATACCATCTGTGCCAAAAAGGCCAGAAGCAGCGGTCCCGGATTGGGCAGATGCTTGGAAAGCAATAAGATGATCAGATATAGAATCCCATCCGATACAACACATGCAAGAACTTGTCCGTACACTAACTCGCTGATACGGTTAAAAGAGATCTGCAAAGCCCCGTAAACACGGCCGAATATACCGTATAACAGGATAAAAATCAGGACAATAAGTCCGTTTCCCCTGGAATAATACGGGGAAGCTGTATGACTCGCATACCAGCCATACCAACTAAGTACAAACGGGGCTGCTATGAGCACTAAATTCAATGTCTTGATGCACCGAAGCGCCATATCGTAATAGAATCTCTGCATAGATTTTTTCTTATATGCACGTACACTCATACCCTTTCCCCCTCATCGTATTTTTTCATTGCCTTTTCCGGGGCGGAGCAAACCTGCTCCCACCCGAATCGGCATACCACACGCCTGTCATTAATTCCATGTCTCCATGGTCAAATACCCCGCCGCAAGCTGCGGGGTACTTGAACCTCGCAGCATTCACCGGAGGATGCCGGAGCATCCAGCGGTTATGCCTGCGGAAATAATTAATTTACTGCCTTCTTGGAGAAGACAACAGTTCCGATTAAGCAGACAGCTGCAAGAAATGCTACTGCCATAACTACATCTCCTGTCTTCGGCGCTGTACCTGATGCCGAATTCTGAATCACAACTGCAACAGGAGAATAAGATGTCAAAGTAAAGCTAACCTTACCATTCTCTACCGAGCTAGGTTTAATGGTCTCCCATGTACCGTCTGACAGCTGATGCAGAATGATGACTTTCATACCTGCCTGAATATTAGGGCAACTTAATGTAAAGCTTGCCGCACCTGTTCCTGCGGGAACATTCAGATCCACAATTGTTGCAATAACTGCACCGGATCCTGCTACTGCTTTC
>CAZZHJ010000006.1:0-20125 GCA_964653815.1 uncultured Lachnospiraceae bacterium | reverse complement strand
TCGCTTTGGCTGCTGCTGAAGCAGCTACGGATGTACTTACTTTACCTACTGTTACACCTGTTGCTGTTGTGCTTACTGACGTACTATTAAAATAAGCAGTTAACAGTTCATCAGTAAATGTTGCATCGGCAGATGTTGCTGCTGGCACTGTAGTGGTATTGTCTGCAGTAGGACTTTTAGTCTCTGATGCAAATACGGATACCGTCATGCCAAAAGTCAGCACAAGCGCACTTACAAGTGCAAATACTCTCTTTTTCATGTTTTTGAACTCCTCCTTTCCCTCAATGTGCATGTGGTTTATTTATACTAACCGGTCTGACCGGCTGGTATCGTAAATCAGTTGCCTTCTACCTCACGGTAAAAGACAGTTATCATAAGGCGCTGTAATGCCTCTTCATCGGGATAGAATTCTTCATATTCCTCTCCCCTTATGGTTACTCCTTCCAGGGTGTAAATTCCCTGGGGATCCATCGTATAACTGAGCATTTCTCCTGCCAGATATGCAGTTTCATCCACCGAGATATCTGTAACCATATATTTGGACAAATCACGGTATAAGGCAATGGGCAGTGTAATGTTTTTCTTTGTTTCCGCCTTGGCTTTATCTACAAAGGCTTCCAGATATTGTTTCTGTCTGGCTAGACGCAGCCTGGCGCTTTCAAACTTTTCCCTGTCACGCCATCTGATGTAGTAATAGGCTTCCATACCTTGTAAGTGAAGTTCTTCTCCTTCATGCCATACTTTACCGATGGATTTTCCGTATTTATCCGTATCGATATCTTCTAACGACGTAAGGGTGATACCGCCTACTGCATCGTTGATGATGGGTACGGCGTCCATATTAATGGCTACGTAGCCGTGAATGGGCAGTCCATAGAAAAGTTCCGCAACTGCATCTCTTGTCAGTTCACAGCTTAATTCCCTGCCATCGCCAAAGCCGTGCTGCACGGCAATCTGTGCTTTGGCAGTACCTCCCGAGCCATCGCCATAGGCCCCATAGGCATTGATATCCACCATAGTATCCCGGTTGATGCCCACCAGCTTGATTTCCTTTGCCTTTGTATCTGCCACCACCAGGAAAATGGCATCAGCCTGTCCGCCGTCTGTGGCATCCTGGCTTGCCTCCACTTCTCCATTTTTGTCAATTCCCATAACGAGAAACGTCATAATGTCATCGTTATATTCATAAGTTTTGCCTTCATAACGGATCCAGTCTTCCTGCCACTGCTCACCGCTTGCCTGACCGTTCATGATATCATCTATACTGTTGATTGTTTCTTCCGTAGTCATATCAGGCCCTGTGCCTGTTGCCCCGGCAAGGAGGTTCATCCTTCCTATGATCCTGATAACTCCCAACACTGCTGTCAGCAGCAGGCAGAATAATAGAAACACGGTAAGCCATGCGGATATTGTCTGCCGGATGCGCCGGCGTCTTCGCCTTTTTCTTGCTTCATCCATCATCAAATTTCAGCCCTTGCCACCAATACAGCCTGTACCAGATAACGTCTGTTGGGTTTATTGCCGATACAGGTTTCCATGGAGATGATTTTATCTTTTCTGTTAAGTTTTAAAGACCGGTCAAAGTGGTCGCTCATGCTTTCCTCATTTTCCAATATGCCCTGCAGATAACCTTCATAGCTATCCGGATCTTCCGTATCGAAGGTCAGAAGCAGATGCAGGTCGCTGGTCTCATAGGCTGCAAAAATCTTGTACACCAGAATTTCATTTTCCGTATATATGTACACATAAGGATTTTCTTCAAAAAATTCCGAATCCTTATAGCGGTGAAGTGCGGTAAACATGGTGCCGTCCTTCATGTTGTGGCCGTAAATGACCGTATTGTTATCCTTCCAGTCTTTTGCATTGTAATACTGGGTGTAGATACATCCCGGATATCCGTAAGAACCGTTCAGATTATGCATGAGATAATAGTCCAGTTCGTCCTCTTTCTGTACCACAGGATAATCAATGCGGGTGCCGGGAATGGTAATCCAGCTGTAAATATCCGAATTCTCACCCTGAAGGGCGGGAAAATCAATTTTTTTATCCGGCACATTAAAACCGGTGAGATCAGAAGTCACCCGGTCTTCTTCCTCTTCCTGGTCGTCGGATACGTTTTCATTCTCTTCATCCTGATTTTCCATATTATCATTTTGTATCTTTTCTGCTTCTTCGTTTGCAGAAGCCGCTTCCGGCTCTGCCGCCTCTACATAAGCGTCTTTCAATTCGTCCAGTTCTGCATTGGCACGGTTTCTGCCGATAAAATACATGCTCAGCCATATGACACAGCCGAGAAGCCCCACTCCGAAGATAACAGCCAGAATTTTGTTACGCATGCCTTACTCCTTCCGACTTCCGGTCTATGATTCATTTTTATCTTCTTTATCATCCTTATCTGTTTCTGTCTCTGCCGCTTCATACTTAACGGTACGTTTTTCTTTTGCCACGTTATTGCTGCTGTCATATACTGCATAAACAACTGTGGCTGTCCGTCCGTCTTTATCGGGAATAATGCTGTCCACCCTGACTTTATCCGTCACATCCGATTCCACAGCATCCCAGGCTGTAACGCCCTTTAACAGGGGAGCGGTATCTTCCCCTTCCTGATAAGTGATTTCATCCTCAGGTATGTTAATACGCGGGGCTGACCGGTCCTTGGAAATCATGGTGTAAACAGATAACACCAGCAAACCGGCTATTGCTATATACATAAGAACTATAATTTGTTTCTGTCTCATCCTAATCTCCTCAATTTATGCATTTTCGCTTTCATGGCCATAGTATTGTCCATAATATTTACCATAGTACTTGCCGTAATATTTACCATAATAGCCTTTGTCTGCAATATTGACCTTGTTTAATATCACGCCTAAAAGCCTGCAGTCAGCCATGGTAATCTGTTCCTGTACCTTCTGGGCGAATTTGTAGCTGTCGGCATTGGCCTCGATAACCATGCAGATGCCGTCACAGGCTCTGGCGATTACCGCACTGTCGATGACACTTCCCAAAGGCGGTGTGTCAACTAAAATATAGTCATACATATCCCGCAGCATATTAATCAGTTCCGTGAACTTGTCCTGTCCAAGCAGTTCAGAAGGATTGGGCGGAACCGGTCCTGCCAGAATCATATGCAGGTTGTCCACATTGGTTTTCCCCAGCACCTCCGTAATGGGCGCAATTCCCGAAAGAAAATGGGTCAGTCCTTTAGCGCCTTTACTGATTTTATGTCTTCCCATAAGGACGCTTTTACGCAGGTCCGCATCAATAAGAAGAGTCTTTTTTCCCGCCTCCGCCATGGAAACTGCCAGATTAAAGGTTACGCTGGATTTTCCCTCTCCCGGCGTGCAACTGGTAAAGGCTATGACCTTGGGCTCTCTTCCGAGAAACTGAATATTCGTCCTCAAGGTCTTATAGGCTTCCTGACTGCTGTAATCCATTTTATTGAGCTTTTCGATATAAATATTCATGGTTCCTTCCCACCCTGTGCTTATCTCTTACTCTTTTTTCCATCCGTTTTACTCAGATTACTGTCTAATGGAATCGTGCCTAAAACACTGACTCCCAGATATTTTTCCACATCATCGGGACCTTTTATCCTGTCGTCCGCCAAATGAATCAGAATCACAATAAAGGCTGCAATCAGCGTTCCCGCTGCCGCACCCATTGCAGTATTCATCAAAACATTGGGGCTGACTGACTGCATGGGCATTTCGGCATAATCCACCACATTGACGGCCTCTATATCCATAACCGTTTCGATATGCAGGGATGCCGCTTCCCTGATGGCATTGGCAATATCCTGTGCCCTTGCGGGATTGGTATCCGTTACGGTTATCCTGATAATACGGGTATCCGTTGTATTATCCACCGAAATCATGGAAGCCAAAGCACCGTAATCCAGGTCCTTCATATCTTCATAAACGGTATTTAATTTGAGCTGGTTAATGACCTTCTCCGTCACGGAACGGCTTTTGACCAGCTCCGCATAATCCTTGGTCAGCTGGGTGCCGCTCTGTAAGTCGGAATAAGTTACCACGCTGTTATCCTGCTTATTCAATACATAAATGGATGTGGAAGACTGATATTTGGGTGAAATAAAAGCTATGCTGACAAAATACAGGCATAAAGCCCCCAGAATAAAAGACAGGATTAAAATATGAAGCTTGTCGAGCAATGCAAAAAACAGCTCTCTTAAGTCAATTTCCATTTCATCCCCTGATTGTCTGTTCATCTTAAAGACTCCTTATAAGTATTCATCCCAAAGCATCTTCTGCGGATTGTCTATGAACAACCGCTTAGCATAAGCAGCGCCGAACTTCTTTTCTATATAGTCTGCACATTTCTTAAGCCTTGGCGCCCTGTTGTCCATATCGTGGGCATCCGTACCCACAAAATGCACCAGTTCTTCACTCAGTATTTCTTTACAGAATGCTTTAATTTTTCTTCCCGACATCCCCATAACGCCGGTTGCATTTATCTGAATATAACTCCCCATTTCCGTAATCTCACGAATACGGCTTTTATCCTCTATGATTGCTTTATAGCGTTCCACGTGGGCAACAATCGGAAGGTATCCCTCCTGTATCACATGGTTCAGTCCCTGCCTGATATAGGAATATTCCGCCCCCGGTGAAAATTCAATGAGCGCATACTTGCTGCTCCCCATGGTGCGCGCCTTTCCTGCTTTCAGGTCATCAATTGCCTGGGTGCTGTAATAAATCTCGTTTCCGCGGTAAAACTGTAAATGAAACCCCCTTCGTTCCATTTCCGCCTCCAGCATCTCCAGGGCATGGTCTCTCCTGTCGTTTCCTGCCGCCTGGGCTCCCAGATGATAGTGGGGTGTGACCACAATGGTCCTGATGCCTTCTTCAGCGGCAAGGGCGCACATCCGTGCCGCCTCCTGCAAGTCTTTTGCTCCGTCATCAACCCCCGGCAATATATGGCTGTGTATGTCTGTCATTCCATGCATGATATATCTCCCTGCCCAAAGTCAACATAAAACAAAACAAAAAAACTAATAAAGGTGTTGCAAAACCGACAAAACAATTTTGCAACAATCCTTATCATACTCCTTATGGCTATTCTGACACTTTTTTCAGCTCGTCCATAAAGGTATTGACATCTTTAAATTCACGGTACACGGAAGCAAACCTGACATAAGCAACCGCATCCATATCCTTCAGCTTGGACATAACAAGTTCGCCGATTTTACTGGAAGAGATTTCTTTTTCCTCCATGTTGAAAATCTGCGTCTCCACTTCCTCTACCAGCTTTGTAATCTGGTTGGCGCTGACAGGTCTTTTATGGCAGGCCCTTAAAATACCGGCTTCTATCTTGGAGCGGTCATAGGTCTCCCTGTTGTTATCCTTCTTAATAATAATGAGTGGAATGGTCTCTACCTTTTCATAAGTGGTAAACCTCTTATCGCACTCATCGCAGACACGACGACGCCTGATAGAATTATTTTCTTCGGCCGGCCTGGAATCGATGACTCTTGTGTTTTCGTGACCACAAAACGGACATTTCATATTGTAGTTCCCCCTCATATTTCTCTTAGCTTTTCACGGTCTGCCGACACAATATCTGTATAAGCGACGCAATTTAGTTACATTATATGCTATCATAATATTTATGTCAACTATTTTATGGTAACTTAACCAGCATTTGGAAGGGAATTTTACAGGGTGGGGGTGAGGTTTGGGGGAAAGGCATCCGGGAATCTTCCGTCGGGGGCTCTGTATTTATTTCTTTTTCCTTGCACGAGTTCGGACATCGGGTTTTTCTAAATGTTCTGATTTAGGTAGTGGTAAGGGACGCAAACGGCATATATGCGGCATCCATGCCGCGATATGCCTTTCTCCAACATCGTGTTGGAGAATTGCTGTTTTAGGAGCAGAACATTAAGAAAAACTGGATGTCCTACACTAAAAGTGCAAGGAAAAAGAAATAAATACAGAGCCCCCGACGGAAGATTCCCGGATGTCTTTCCCCCAAACCTCGTCAGCACCCGCAAAAGTCAACTAAGATAATATCCGGTCCGATTTGTTTGATATTACAAAAGGGAATGCAGAATTCCTCGCCTCCGCAGAAGAAATTCATGATTCCCGCTTTTTCAGCCACTATAATTTTGCAGATACAGCCTTTGCATTCGTCAAACTCCATATCTACTACATGCCCCAGTTTCCTGCAGTCTTTAACACTGATAACTTCTTTATGGCACATTTCATCAAAGGTCATACTTTTCCCCACGCCCTTTTTGTTATCATATGCAGACTGTTTTCTATCCGTGCTCTTCTCCTTCTAAGCAATTCCCCCGCTAGATTGTCGAAAAATCTCCAGATACTCTTTCTCCACTTCTTTAAACGATCTCTCATAAAAATCAGGGGTTGTCATAAGTCTGGGACAATACGCCAAAACCTTCTCTCCCATATAATGTTCAAACTCATGATACAGCATGGCGTCATCGATTTCCGATACCTTCTCCATCTCTTCCTCTGTAGGAACCCCTCCCAGAAACCGCTCATAAATAGCATCCTGCAGGCGTTTTTCAATGACAAGGTATTCCTTCAGTTCTTTCTTGACCGGTCTTGTTATATCGGCTATGTAGGCCTCGCTGGCATCGTGAAGCAGACAAATCAGCGCAATTCTTTCTCCATGCCCTCTTGCCACGGCTTCTTTGTAACAGCCTATACAATGCTGCCCTACGGAATAAAACTCCGGGAAATGCCCGTTGGCCCTGGTCATCAAAGACAGCGCATGGGCAATATCCTCTATGATAATCTTCTCTTTTTCAGGTTCTAAGGGTTTAAAATATATTTTATTTGCTGTTGTAATGTGCTCTGACATGTGTTTTATCCTCTTTCTTATCTAATTTTCAGAAAGCCTGATATCGTTTTACATCATAATATGATAAACAGATATCTTAAGGCGTCTGTAATGCTGCAGGCGCCTTTTCAGATACAAATTTACTTAAAATACCCTAATTTCTTTTGCCAGACTAAACGGAATAATTTCTCCTGGTTTTGTATTTTCATATGCTTTTTCTTCATGCATATAATCAACAATCTCTTTTGCCTTATAGTTTTGAAATTTAAGAATGACTTTATCCAGTATTTTCTTTTCATCATCACTCAATATTGAATAATCCATTTCCTTCGCAGGATATATGTGGAGCATTGTGTCATAATTATAACTCATTTCCTCCTGAATATTGAGATTTTCTAAATTCATCAAACTATAATGACCAATTGGTAACGCACCTAGTTGATCATGTCTATATACCATTCCACTCATCGAAGATCCATTTTTAATGAATGCAAGAACATCCGTATACCAAAGCATCTTCATTAATTTTACCTTGAAGAGATTAGCTGTCTTTTCCGCCATATACGAAATCATTGCTTCTATTTTATCAATATTCAACACTGTAAAGCCATTGGAATCGGACGGCTCATCAAAACCTGCATACTCACCTTCAAAAATTTGACGTGTTAAAAACTCCTTTCCGTATGAATCAAGTTTCTCTACAATTTTTGATTTAATTTCCAATTTCTTCTTTTCCGTAAATTTATCAGAATTCTTCTTTAAGAACTCTAATGCCTTTAGCGGATTATCTTTAATCAGGCGAAGCATTGTATCATAAGCCTCATCTTGAATTGCCTTGCTTTCATATCGCGAAATAGTTGCTTCTCCCCAGCCAAGTAATCTTGCAAGATCAACTTGAGATAAACCGTAGCTTTCTCTAACAGCTACAATTTCTTCTGAAGTAAGCAGCCCCTTTTTGACCCTATATGCATTTCTGGCATTAAGAAGATTTTCATTTGTCATCAAACCGGTTTCAAACTCATTTTCATCTTCATCAGCATTTGCACAAAAATAAAACCTCTCTTTATAGGTTACTTCCTCGTCTTTCAAAACAATTGATGCAATTCTTTCTCTTTCCTCTATCTCATGGGATTTATCACACACCGGGCAATTCATATGAATTTTTCTCAATAACTTACTCGTCTCCATCACTTTACCTCCTTTTCAAACTCATTATGCATATGGAAAATTCATCTTACCCTTTGCATAATGAAATGACACGCATAAAACATGTCTTGACTGCTCTCCCTTAATTTTTAACTTTATATATATCCGCTTATTGTTAATATCTTTACCAAACACAAATAATAATGGAGGATTTAAATTATCTTTATCAATCTTTGTTTCTGAATACTCTTGCACTGTAAGTTCCTTGAGTCGTTCAATTACATCAAATGCATCATAATCAAGATCAAGCAGTGTATATGGTGTCGAATATTTAGCGTCATCACCAGATTTCTTCTTGCGAATTAAAGTCAAGTCATTATCTATATCAAAACTGTCTTTGTTTAAAATATCTTTTAGTTCCTCAAGGAAGGCAATAACCTCTTTCCTCTTCGATTGTATACTTAGAAATATAGTATCCACCTCCTTAATATTTTACTATCAATTGATAGTATAGCAACTAATTGATAGTATGTCAATCTGTTCACTCATATTGAATCGCTTTCCACGTAAATAACTACAGTCACAAAACTACAGTCACAAAACCAAACGTTTTCACTAAAGCCTAAACACCACTCCCAGTACCGCCGCGCCAAAAATCCACGCCGCAGGGTGCAGTTTCTTCAATTTCTTAATCTGAAGAAGGGCAAAAGCGATGACGCAAATAACCATACTACCCGCTAACGGCTCCATTCCTCCATCGTTTACTGCGAAAAGAGAAACCTTGCAGATACCGATAACAGCAGAAAGAATCAATGCGGTTACCGCAGGGCGTATTCCCCAAAAGGCATTTTTCACATAAGGATTCTCTTTAAAATTATTTAAAAATTTTGCAATAAGGATAATAACAACTACACTTGGAAAGGTAAGCCCTATGGTGGATATGAGACCTCCAAAGGGACCAAGGGTTTTAAAACCCACATATGTAGCCATATTTAACCCTACGGGTCCCGGCGTGGATTCACTGATGGCAATCATATTGGTCAGCTCTTGCATAGTATACCATCCGGTTTTTTCCGATAATTCCATTAGAAAAGGTATGGTAGCCGGTCCCCCTCCTATGGCAAAAAGTCCGATTTTAAAAAATTCATAAAAGACTTGAACATATTTTATCATTTCGCCCTGCCTCCCATCTTCTGAATCAGGATGCCCGACACGGCCGCAAGCAGAACTATGCATACAGTAGGAACCCCGGTAAACATGGCAAGGATAAAGGCTGCAATACAGATTATGTAGCATGAAGGCTGGACAAGACTTTTCTTCGCCAGCGTCAGCACCGTATTGATCATCAGGGCACAAACAATGCCCCTGATTCCCATAAGGGCGTGCTGCAGCCAGACATTATCCATGAACTGCTTCATAAAAGCCGCCACAATCGTAATAATCACAAGGGAAGGGGAAATCATGCCGAGAGTTGCCCAGATTCCTCCAGGCACTCCCGCTTTTTTGTATCCCACATAAGTAGCGGTATTAACTGCGATAATTCCCGGCGTACACTGTCCGATGGCATAGCAGTCTAACAATTCGTCCTCTGTAGTCCACTTCTTCTTTTCCACAATTTCATATTTGAGCATAGGCAGCATGGTAAGACCGCCGCCAAAGGTCAAAATACCTATTCTGAAAAACACGCTGTATAGTTCAAACAGGAACTTCATAATCCTCTTCTCCATTCTCTTCTTATGCATATCAAGGGGATATAAATAAACCGGGCAGAAGCTCCACAGGCGGATAGAGCGTCCCCAAAACCATCAAAATTACGGATACCGCCCACGCCATACATCCTAAAAGCTTTTTCCCATCTCCGTCACAAGGCTTTTGCAGCATCCGATATGCCAGAAAGCTGTTTAATAACACCGCCCCGTAAAAAGAGGCAATATCCAGCCATGCCACATCCCTTTGCAATATACCCTTATAACAGTAATAAAACACCACAATAAAGACTATGCCTGCCGCCATGGATTTCCATTTTCTCCATAACAGACATCCCCGCAGCCTTACAAGGTATTTATATTGCAGAAGCGTAAACAAAAAAACCGGCACAAGCAGAAGTTTAAAATGTTCAAACACGCTTTCGTTTACCGGCGCAATCAGTCCCAGCAGGAAATTCTTTCCCGACCATTCATAGACAAAGTGCCAGAGGGTTCCAAGGCATGCCACAAAAATCGCCTCTGCCACTTCCCATTTTTTCAGGTTATACGTAAGCTTTTCTTTCATTTGCATAAACCATCCCTTATTTTCTTTCTAATAGTTTATGCACTTTTGCCCTGACTATTTGATATTTTCCTTTATCAGCCTATTTGCCCTTTTCTTCTTCCACCAGCTTATCCACCGTCCGATTAATCAGCTTAGTGCAATTTCTTTCAACAAACCTGTAAAACAGCCACGCAAGAAGTATCATAACCGGCAGGGATATGGCAAATGACAGCCCTGCGGAAAGATTGTAATTTCTTGTTTTTGCCATTAATTTTACCAGGAGCCATGCGGACAGGGAATAAATCACCGGGATATGCACCAGATAAATGGAATAGGATATTTCCCCCAGAAACAATACCGGTTTCTTTGAAAAGACTTTTCCCAAAGGCTCCAAAAGCCAGATTCCCATAATGAGCAAGACCGCCGCCAAAATGTGATAAAAGTAAACCGGATTGAACCGTTCAGGCAGATGATTCAAAATACGATAGGCATTATCAGGTCCGTGTCCTACGGGATACGCCCCTAACACCACTGCTGCCGCCAGCATAATAATTCCTGCACAAACGCAGGCCTTCTTATGGCTTTTGATACGCTCCCCAAACTGCTCCACAATATATGCCGCCAGTACGCCCAGGGCAAAATCCGTCAGCCTGCTGTTGGTAGAAAGATATAAAAGTGCGGCGCCTATATAAACATAAATCATTTTCCTGTTCATCCCTTTGCCCATAGCCGCCAGAATGTATGCCATAAACGACCCTGCAAACAATTCCGCCAGCATCCAGAACGCATTGGAGTACAAAGTGGACATTCCCACAAGCCAGGTATCCACAATACTGGAAAAAAACAAATCGGAAAGTGTCGTTTTATTCTGGTAAAACTGTGCCAGCCATTCCGAACCCGATAAAAGGGATGCCGGACCGTTATAAAACAGATTCAGGTGCAGCATAATGTAGACAATGGCAGACACCGCAAAAACCGGAAGCATCAGTCTTGGATACCTTTTTAACAGGCTTCTTGAAAACTGCTTTTCATCTTTCATATGGAATACCTGATAAGCAATAACAAACCCGCTGACTAAATAGAATACGCAAATCCAAAAATCCCCTGTGACAAAAAATCCCAGCGGAGACTGTGAAAATGCCGCTTCCACTCCTTCCCGAAGGTGGGGCACTCCTGTCACCCCTTCATATGCGGCAGGGTAATAACCTAAAATAAAATGATGAAAGACAATAAAAAGGCTCGCTACTCCTCTTAATCCGTCAATCCATGTAATTCTTTTTTGTTCCATTTGTGTACCTTTCTGCTCTTATGACTCGTCTATGTTTTCGTTGTTCTCTTAATCCCGCATCCCTGCCAGCGTTTCATAAAGTTCTTTAACCGTCTCAAAGCAAAAATCAATTCGGTTAGCCGCTTCCGGCACATCCTCCGCCTTCGCCTCTCCCGTAAATACAAGGCAGGTTTCCACTCCCGCGTTTTCCCCGCAGGCAATATCCGTATAAATCCGGTCTCCCACAACCAAAGTTTCCTCTTTGGTAAATCCTGTCAGCTTCAGGCTGTACTCCACAAGTCCCGGCGAGGGCTTGCCCAGGTATTCGGGCTTTCTGTCCGTTGCCGCCGAAATCATGTTACAGATGGAGCCGCAGTCGGGAATCATGCCAAAGTCCACCGGGCATCGCAAATCCCCGTTGGTGGCAAGCCAGATGCGCTCCTTCCCCTTTTCCATTAACAGACGGCAGGCAGCTTCCACTTTCCCGTAGTTTAACTCCGTGTCAAATGCCGTAAGGACCACATCCACATTTTCCTCATATTCCTCTGTAATCCTGAGACCGTTCTTTTTCAGTTCCTCTATATAGGAATTTGTCCCCATGGCAAAAATCAAATCCTGCTTATGGCGCTCTGTCAGATAGGATAAGGTATAGCTTCCTGCCGTTACAAAATCCTCCGCCTCCGCTTCAATTCCCATACGCATGAATTTTTCCACATAATCCTTTGTGCTTTTGGAAGAATTGTTGGTAATATAGATAGCTCTCCCTCCGATTTCCCTGATATAATCAAGCAGCGGAAAAGTACCCTCTATTACATCTTCCGACAGCGCAATGGTTCCGTCAATATCAAATAGAAATAATTTCTTTTTCTTCAGATGCTCCAAGTTTTTATTTACCTGCAGATTCATTGTTCCTGTCCCCTGTCCAACTTTACTTCCACTCCGCTTAGTATGTACATTTCATCCGGTTTTACCATACAACGCACTGCTTTTATCATAACGCCTGCCGCTTCCGCCTTTATCAGTGCCTCCCCAAAGGCGGAATGGGTAACCCAGTTTGGCCCGAACCATGCTACATCCTCCATTTGTATCACAAATAAAACAGCCGCCTTATATCCTTCCTCCACACATCTTGCCAGCTCCTCCACATGCTTAACGCCTCTTTCCGTGGGCGCATCGGGAAACCTGACAATGCCCTGATCCTCCAGGGTAACGCCTTTTACCTCTATAAAAAATTCCTGTCCGTCTTCTCTTATCCCCCACAAATCAAAACGGGAACTGCCATGGCTTACCTCCCGCCTTAACTTGGCAATACCAAACTCATCTTTCCTTGACATAAGCCACTCGAAAGCAGCGGCATTGGGAAGCTGGGAATCCATATTGATAAGCCTTTCTCCCTTTTGTACGGCTATGAGGTCATATGCTGTCTTCCTTGCGGGATTGTCAGAACGGGTCAGATACACTTCCCTGCCGGGAATGAGCAGTTCCTTACACCGCCCCGTATTTTTCACATGGCACACTTCCCGCTTTCCTGCAATCTCCACATAGGCGATAAAACGGTTAGGCCTCTCTATAAATTTTCCTTTGCACACATTGGGATACTTCATACTACCAGTTCCGTCTCGCTTCCTTTTCCCTTGGTTTTCTTTATGACAATCTGACGTTCAATCCTGTTTTTCAGCTCCGGCACATGAGAGATAATGCCCACAATACGGTTAGCATTAGACAATTCCTGTAATGCACTGATGGCACGGTCCAATGCGGACTCATCCAGCGTGCCAAAGCCCTCGTCTACAAACAAGGCATCCGTTTCGATACCACCTGCGTTAGCGCTGACTTCTTCACTCATACCCAGAGCGAGGGATAATGCTGCCAGAAAGGATTCCCCTCCTGACAAGGACTTGACGCTGCGGCTTCCGCCGTCTCTGGTCATATAATAATGGTCCGCCACATTCAGTTCCAGACCGCTCTGGCTCTTCTGATTGCCCGCTTCTTTACTTCTGAGCAAATCAAAACGTCCGTCGGTCATTTTCATCAGATGCACATTAGCCCTGTCTATGATCCTGTCAAAATATGCCATCTGCACATAGGTTTCCAGCATGATTTTATCCTTGCCCGCAATGCTTCCGCTTGCCGTATTATGCAAAGCCTTTACCATCTGCCATTTTGCACCTGTTTCCTCCAATCTGTCAAGCTGTGAAGCCACACTTTTTCTCACGGAATCGTCTGCATTCCACATTCGTTCTGCTTCCTGCTTCTCTGCATTGATGCGTTTCTTTTCCTCTGTAAGCCGCTCCTGCTGTGCAAGAAGTGCTTCTCCGTCCTCTTCTCCCATTTCTTTTCTGGATTTCTTTATGGATTTTTCCAGGGTCTTTATGGAAGCCTCTGCATTTAATAATGCTTTCTCGGTTTCCGCCATTTCCTTTTTGGCATTTTCATAGGCCTTTACCATGGCTGTCAGATTTTTTTCTAATTCCTTAACATGGGCTTCCGCTTCTTTTTTCCCGGCAAATCCCAGCTTTTTCCTCATGCCTTCTATCTGTTTCCAGAGAGAAAGAACTTTTTCCTCCTCTTTTGCCGCCTGTTCTTTCAGGTTCTGGAAAAGGCTTCCTTTTTCTTTCAGTGCCTCTTCCAGCTTGGGAAGGCTTTCCTCCAGTTTCTTTAACTTTTCCTTCTGGGTTTCCGCCTTCTTCAGTTCCTTGTCCACCTGCGAAATTCTTTCCTTTATAACCTTTCCTGCCTTTTTCTCTTCAAAAGGAAGCTCCATATTTTCCTGCCATACCTTGAGAAGCTTTTCTTCGCTGTCCTTCCCTTTTTCCTCTAAAGTCTTTCTTCTGCCGGCAATTTCGTTTACCTGCTGGCTGAGAGCCGTCGCTTCCTTCCTGGCGTTTTCTCCTTCTTCTCTTGCCTGTTCCACTTCCTCCTGACCGGGAATCTCTTTATGGGATGATGCAGGTTTTGGATGCTCCGTAGAACCACAGACGGGGCAGGGTTCTCCCTGTTTCAGTCCTGCCGCCAGCACACCGGCCTGTCCGTCCAGAAATGCCCGTTCCAACTCATTAGCATATGCTAACTTCTTTCCCATATCCTCTGCCGCCTTTTGGTATTGCTTCTGGGCAGCTGCTTCATCCTTTTGCTGTGCGGCAATCTGTTCGCAATTCTTTCCGTATTCTTCAAAAGCCTCTAAAAGCCTTAAAAGCTTTTCTCTTTCTCCTTCCGCCTTTGCATATTTTTCCAATGGATTTCCAAGAAGAGCTTTCTGCTCCTGTCCGCTCTTTTTCTCCTCCTCCAGCTTTTCCAGCGCCTTTTCTTCTTTTCCTATTTCCTTCTTTGATTCCTGTAGCTGTTTTTCCTTTTCCTTATGCTCCTTTACAAGCCCGTCCAGCTCTTCAAAATCCTTAAGCTTTTCTCTTTTTACTGCGATTTCCGCCGCAAGGAACTTCCGCTCCGGTTCCTGTTTTTCCTGCTCTTCCAACACCGCCCTGCACTCCGACAGTTTTACGGAAATCTCTTCTTTGTGCTTCTCAGTCTGCTTAAGATTTTCCTCTCCCTGTTTTACGGATTTGTAAATTCCCAGACGGTGGCTGTTCTGCTCAAGTTCCTTATCCGTTTTCTTAAGAGCCTTGTCCAGTTCCTTTACACGTCCGTTTAAATCCTCGCATAGCTCCTCCAGCATTTCCCGCAAATGGTTGCTGGATGCAAACTCTTTTTCCGCCTTCAATTTTTCAAATTCTTCAAAGTGGACATGTTCTTTCGGACAGCGCACGCCCTCCAGATATTGCCCGATGCTCCGGGAGATTTCATTATATTCGTCATGTAGCTTCCCGCTGCGGCTCTTTAATGCATCCTGCAATGCCTGATACTTTTTCGTCCCGAAAATCTCCCTGAAGATTTCACTTCTCTTTTTGGTATCCGCTAAAAGAAGCTTTAAAAATTCTCCCTGAGCAATCATGGCAACATGGGAAAACTGTTCCTTATTGACGCCTAAAAGCTCCACTATTTTTTCATTGACATTTTTTACACCTTCCAGCAAGCCGCCCTCGGGCAGATAAAGGACAGCGTCGGCGCGTTCTGCGGTCTCGCCTTCTCCCCTGTCCTTAGGTCTTAAATACTCCGGATTTCTTTTGACCCGGTATTCTCTCCCTTTATATAAAAAAGTAAGCTCCACAAAGGTTTTGGTCTTAGCCTCTGCAAAACGGCTGCGAAGCATTGCCGGCTCCCTGTTCTCTCCGCTGCTTTCCCCGAAAAGGGCAAAGGAAACCGCATCAAAAACAGTGGTCTTACCCGAACCGGTGTCGCCGGTTATAAGGTACAGCCCCCTGTTACCCATTTTTTCAAAATCAATTGTTTCTTCCCCCGCATAAGGTCCGAATGCGGACATTACCAGCTTTAAAGGCCTCATACGCTCTCCTCCCAGATAGACTCGATTAACTCCGACAGATACGCCCGCTGCTCTTCGGTCATGGGCATGCCGTTCTGCTTTTCATAAAATTCTTCAAAAAGCTCTCCCGGCTTTTTCTCATATGCCTGTTCTCCCAGATAATCAATACCTGCAGCCCTGGTTCTCCGGTTATCATACTCTAATTTCATAATATGGGGATAAATGGCGGAAAGCCTTCCCATAACCCCGGGAATATCCTCTTCGTCCGTAAGGGTAATGGCAAGGTAATCCTCAACTGCCGTACCTGCATAATTCTCCCTGTTGGTCAGTTCCTCATAGCTTCCCTTGATTTTCCGCATATCCCTAAGGGGGACAAGCTCACGTTCCTTTATTTTTATGTTTCCTTTTTCCTTCATGGTCACAACAGTTACGCTCTTTCTATGTTCCGCCTCGGAAAAAGAATACTTTAAAGGCGTTCCACAGTACCGCACCGTTTCCCGCAAAACGGACTGGGGTCTGTGGATATGCCCTAATGCCACATAGTCTATTCCTTCAAAAATCTCCGCTGAAATATCGTCCAGTCCTCCCACGGACACTTCTTCTGACTCGCTTCTTAAAGCTCCTGTCAGGAACTGATGGACCAGAAATACGTTTCTTTCCCGAAAATCCACGTCCATGCTTTCTATAACCGCTTCCAAAGCGCTTTGATAATCCGTTATCTCTTTCTCCGGCATATAATGTCTGACTATGGCAGGCTTTAAGTAGGGAATCAGATAAAAGTTGATTTTTCCGTACTCATCCTCCTTGGTAACCTTCGTTACCTTCCCGGAAAAAACCTCCGATATATATACTTCGCTTTCGGATAAAAGCTCCCTTCCAAAGGCCAGCCTTTCCGAAGAATCGTGGTTGCCGCTGATTAACAAAACAGGAATTTTTCTCTCTGAAAGCCCGGTCAGGAACCAGTCAAAAAGCATAACGGCATCGCCGCCGGGGATACTCTTATCATAAATATCCCCGGCGATCAATACCGCATCCGGTTTTTCTTTCTCCGTTATTTTAAGAATCTGTTTCAGAATGTGCCGCTGGTCCTCCATCATGGAATACTCGTTCACTCTTTTTCCGATGTGAAGGTCCGACAGGTGAATAAACTTCATAGATATGCTCCTTTAATATGGATGTCCGGAAACATTCATTTCAGAACGTTAATTTTTCACAAAAGCATCGACTCCGTGTTTGCAGATGGGACAGATATAATCTGCCGGCAGCTCGTCCCCTTCATATACAAAACCGCATATGGTACAAGTATAACCGCTCTTTTTCTGCTCCACAGGCTTCGGCTTGATATTCTGCTGATAGTAGGTATAGGTCACGCTTGGCTCCGCTGACAAAACCTCTGCCGCCGTCACATCCGCAATAAACATCATATGGGTGCCCAAATCAATTGTCTGCATGACTTTTCCGCTAATATAAGCATTGGTACAGCCAGTCAGGTAATAAATGCCGTTTTCCGCCTTTTCCTTATAGACCCATCCGTCAAATTTGTCCGCCACCCTGCCGCTTTGGAAACCAAAGTGGGTAAAGACTTCAAACTGAGTTTTCTCTGTCAACACAGAAATATTAAATTCCTTTGTCTTTTCAATCATCTCACAGGTTTTATTGCCCTTATTTACCGTAATGCTCATGCGAAGGGGCGAATCGGTTACCTGCATAGCCGTGTTGATAATACATCCGTTTTGAAACTCTCCATCCTTTGCACTCAGCACAAAAAGACCGTAGCTTAACTGAAACATCGCTTTTTGATTCATAGGTTGTCCTCCTGCTTAAAAATAGTTTCTCTATTTCAGTTTACCATATTTTGGATAATTTATTCTCACAGAAATTCTTCTGCTAAAACCGCCCGTCTTTCCTTCATGCTCTTTTTCATATCCAGTATTCTCTGGTTAGCCGAGCCTCTGAATTGCAGGCGGATATCCTTTTGCTCTATGATAAACTCTCCGTCCACGAGAATATCCAATAGACCCAGAAATTCTTCCGTCACTTCACACCGGGCTTTTCCTTCCTCTCCCCATAAATCCCGCTCCAGTGTATAGCCCGTATAGCACCAGATATTTTTATGGGGAAACTGCTCTTTTACCTTTCTTAAAAAGGAAATCAGTCCCCTCTGGTTAACCGGTTCTAAAGGCTCTCCGCCCAAAAGAGTCAACCCTTTGATATGGGGTGGCTTTAGAGCCTCAAGAAGTTCCTCCTCCACCTCTTCGGTAAAAAGATTTCCATATTCAAAATTCCACGTTTCCGGATTAAAGCACTCCTTACAATGGTGGGTGCAGCCGGATACGAATAAAGAAACACGGACACCAACCCCATTGGCGATGTCCGTTTTTTTAATGGATGCGTAATTCATAGATGCAGTACCCTCTCTTTAATTTCCTGGGTACGTCCCTGATTCCAGAACTGGGTGCCGATATAGCCGCAGGTGCGCCTTGCCACATTCATGGTCTCCTGGTCTCTGTTTCCGCAGCAGGGGCATTCCCACACGAGCTTTCCGTCATCATCAGTTACAATCTTGATTTCCCCGTCAAAGCCGCACTTCTGGCAGTAATCGCTTTTGGTGTTCAGCTCCGCATACAGGATATTGTCATAAATGTGCTGCATAATGGAGATGACCGCCTCAATATTGTTCTGCATATTGGGCACTTCCACATAACTGATCGCTCCGCCGGGAGAAAGCTTCTGGAACTGGGCTTCAAAGCTCAGCTTACTGAAAGCGTCGATTTCCTCCGTAACATGGACATGATAGCTGTTGGTAATATAATTTTTATCCGTTACATCCTTAATAATGCCGTAGCGTTTCTGTAAGCACTTGGCAAACTTATAGGTGGTGGACTCCAAAGGCGTCCCGTAAAGGCTGAAGTCAATATTGTTGTCCTTTTTCCATTTTGCACATGCATCGTTTAAATGCTGCATAACCTCAAGTGCAAAGGGTGTTGCAACCGGGTCCGTATGGGATTTACCCGTCATATATCTGGTACATTCGCAAAGACCCGCATATCCTAAGGAAATGGTAGAGTAACCGCCGTATAACAGCTTATCGATGGTCTCTCCCTTTTTAAGCCTTGCCAGAGCGCCGTCCTGCCAGAGTATAGGCGCCACATCCGAAGGTGTTCCCTTTAATCTGTTGTGCCTGCACATCAGGGCACGGTAGCAAAGCTCCAGTCTTTCATCTAAAATTTTCCAGAATTTATCAATATCCCTTTCGGAGGAGCATGCCACATCTACCAGGTTCAAGGTTACCACGCCCTGATTAAAACGTCCGTAAAACTGGGGTTTTCCTTTTTCGTCATGGTAGACCGTCAGGAAGGAGCGGCATCCCATACAGGGATAACAGTTACCGTCCTTTAACTCCTTCATCATTTTTTCGGAAATATAATCGGGAACCAGCCTCTTTGCCGTACATTGTGCCGCAAGCTCCGTAATATGCCAATACTTACTGCCTTCACGGATGTTATCCTCTTCCAGCACATAAATCAGCTTGGGAAATGCCGGGGTAATATATACGCCCTTTTCGTTTTTCACGCCCAGAATCCTCTGCTTCAGCATTTCCTCGATAACCATGGCAAGGTCGTCTCTGGTGCGTCCTTCAGGCACTTCATCGAGATACATGAATACCGTTACGAAAGGCGCCTGTCCGTTGGTGGTCATCAGGGTAATGACCTGATACTGAATCATCTGCACGCCCCGTTCGATTTCTTCCTTAACCCGCATTTCCGCAATGGCATTAATCTGTTCCTCCACAAGCTCAAGTCCCGCCTCCTGATATTCCTTGGTAACAAGGCGGCGCAGCTTCTGCCTGCTTACATCCACAAAAGGAGCCAGATGGGATAAGGTAATACTCTGCCCGCCGTACTGGCTGCTGGCAATCTGTGCGATGCTCTGGGTAGCGATGTTACATGCCGTTGAAAAACTCTTTGGCGGGTCAATCATCGTCTCGCTGATTACCGTACCGTTCTGAAGCATATCTTCCAAATTTACAAGACAGCAGTTGTGCATATGCTGTGCAAAGTAATCCGCATCATGGAAATGGATAATACCATCCTCATGGGCTCTTACAATATCCGGAGGCAGCAGAAATCTCTTTGTAATATCCTTGCTGACTTCCCCTGCCATATAATCTCTCTGTACACTGTTTACAATAGGATTTTTGTTGGAATTCTCCTGTTTTACTTCTTCATTGTTGCATTCGATCGGGGTCAGGGTTTGTT
>CAZZHJ010000005.1:1832-27830 GCA_964653815.1 uncultured Lachnospiraceae bacterium | reverse complement strand
ATACAATAAAATGTCCCGAATCCGTAAAATCTCCCGGTCCCATAATACAGATAATGGGATTGCCCGCCAACAGATTTTCAACCATACGCTCCTCATCTAAGGAAATCTCTTTAACGTTTAAGCCCAGGGAACCGGCGCCCTGGTTCATCAACGCCCACCTTGTTCCGCTTCCTTCTTCATAATAACCGTTTTCAATGGAAAAATCTGCCATCCATCCGGGATTCATGGCATCATTTCCCGTCAGATAAATTGCAACCATGGAAAGGCAGGTGGGTCCGCAGCCTGTCAATCCAAAGACGTCTCCCGCATATTTCCTGTATCCCCATCTCTCATCCCACTGCATGAGCAGCGGAACCGTTTCCGCATTTTTGTATTCGCTAAGATCAATGGTATACTCAATATCCTTCTTTAAAGGATAATCCAAAACAAACTGCCTTGCGTCTTCATTCTTTTCATATAATTCAACCAGTCGGTCCGAATAGTCCGAAAGGCGGTATCCCTTTGCATTGGCATATGTGGCAATCTCTTTTTCACTGTCCGAAAAAGAAGACATATCCTCTTCTACGGCATCCCTTGTCAATAATTCTATTTCCGCTTCTGCCCCTGCCTGGTTCTGGCGGGAATCCACTTCTCCCTTTGGGGACGCCAGGGATAAGGCCATCTGGCTCAGCCATGCTATTCCTATGATAATGACCATGACAGATACCAGCATCCGCCACAACAGGTAATAGGTCCTTCTTTTCAGTTTTTTACTGCGCCGCTTTTTCCTTCTTCCGTCTGCCATATCATTCATCTTCCTCGTGTACTATCTGTGTTAGTACACTCAGAATATCATAAAAATACAACAGCTGTCAATAAGCTAATATCCAAAAATATCACGAAAAATCTGCTTTTATTTCAAGTATTCTTCTGCAATGTCTTCAATTGCTTTTGCTGCGTCGGAGGCATCGGCGCCGTTTAAATAGATATCCGCAAAGGCCTCTGCAAAGGTTTCCGAAGGAAAATACCTGTCTTCCTTCTCATCACCCATGGCATATTGGGAAATACTTTCCGCAAACTCCTCATATTCCCCCTGGTGCCCGTAGTCCTCCTGCCATTTTTCATATGCCTTTTCCAGTATTTCTTCGGTTATATTATCGCTCCTGCTCATTCTGTCTGTATGATACAGGGCGAAACTCTCCCCGTTCTCTTCCGTAATATAATAGGGACATGTCAGCCCAAACTGCTTTTGTACAATCACATTCTGAAGCTGATGGCCCAATTCATGCACAAGAAGGGAGGAAACATTAGAACCTTTTGGCCAGTACCCATACTCCATCTGACGTACACAGGTCTTTTCCAGCGCTTCATCATCCAGAAATACCCTTGCATTCAGAATAATCAGATACTTTTCCACAAAAGGATATGCCCCATAGCTTCCATTTACGATAAAAGCCATCCTGTCAGTCTTCGCCAATGTCCCTCCTGTGCGGTTTCCCATGTTTCCCAATGTCAGATTCGTCAGACTGCCATACAACTGGGGATATTTTTCATACATATAAGCAAAAGCATCATAAACCGCCAGAGCCGTTTTCTCGCTCATCTCCCCCAGATTGACGGCGGAAATCCCAAATTCTTCCTCCATCTTAAGTTCTATAGCTTCCACCGGAGGATTTTCATAATTTTCCCTCTGTCTCTGCCCTTCTTCCCGTATAGCATCCAAAGCCATTTCAGGCGAAGTGATTTTCAGATTATAAACAATCTGGTAATTAATGGCAGTCTCCTCCGGGGGTTGTACAATCTCCGTATCGGGAACGCCGCTGTCTAAAGAAAACTTTAGAAAAGCAGCCAGCAGGAAAACCATGCCGGCCGCCGGAATTACTTTTAAAATATTTTTCATAACTCGCCTACTGCTTTTTCACTTCTACTGCTTTTTCACTTTCATGAAAGCCTGGTAATCATCCAGTTCAATCCTGTCATCCACATCCATGGCTGTGGCAGATATTGTATACATACATCCGTCTCCGATATCGCATGCGGCAAATATCCGTTGAAATTCATTTTCTTCACTGGTATACCTGGCTTCTGCGTAATAGAATGTATATTCGTCCACCTTTACACTACCGTTCTTTATACCCTTTTCATCCCAAAATATGAACTGATTTTCCACATAAGCTTCTGCCCCCTCTTCATAAGCCGGCATTAAGGTACAGTCCAAAGTCCGGTAATCATAAGGATTTGTGAAGAATTCACAGCTGGAATATTCATCACTGTCCTCAAAGGTGGAATAAAGCTCCGGTTCAACCTGAAAGGTTATCTTTACGCCGTCGAATACCAATGTGCTTTCCTCTTTTTTCTCCCCAAAACGGGCAAGACGTTTCGCTTCGTTCAGGGATTCCTGGGTCGTATCCGCTTCGTCAGTTTCCACAGCCGATGCCACGATATCTGCCCAACGCCCTAACAATTCTTCATCGGTTTCCTTTTTGGATCTTATCAGAATCTGTGCACACAGTCTCCTGTCCTGATCCGGGGCAGCGGTATACACAACAATAAAATCATCTTCCCCGTCGGTATACTTGTAATAAGCATACTTCTTCCCTTTTATCTCTATTTCTTCAATTTTCTTTATAATCTCTCCGCCGACCCTTGCCGCGCCTTCCATCAGACCTTCCGGATTTTTCATTTCTTCCTCATAAGAACGGTCCCGGACTGCTATCAGCAGAGTAAACAAATCATCCCTGTAAACAATAGGGCCTTTGGTTTCTTCAATAAAACAGCCGTATTCCCCGGGAATACATACCTTAATTCCCTCAATGACAATGCTGACATCACTGTCGTCGCCTGTCTGGTCCTCCTCCCCGTCGTCAAAAACCTCCGCATCATCTAAAATGCTTTCCTTTTTTTCGCTCTTCTTATCTGCATTATTATCGTCTTTTCCTTGGTCTTCTTTTTCTTCCAGCCCGAACGCCATATCCGACCCATTCTGTACTATCGTTACAGTGGGTTTTTCTTCCTCCCTGCTGCCACAACCGGCAAGCGTACCTAAAGCCAAAACACAGGTAAGCAATATGGTCCATATCCTCTTCATCTGTGACGCACCTTCCTTTCTTCTTATAACACATTGCTGCCAAAAGAAAGGTTGCAGATAAAGTTCTTATTGTGAATCCTTTTCATAAATTACAATATAATCATTGATATGACGGTACTGCAGTCCTGCCAGCCGTCCGTCCTCTCCCTTTGTCAGGAATACTTTGCGGACCATCCCTATCAGCTCCGACTCATTAAAACGAGAACCTGTATAACGGAATACAATAACCTCCTGCTCCGCTTCCTGTTCCAGAATTTTTTCCGCTTCTTCCATATCGGAGGCTGTCAGGTTATGATATCTGTAAAACTCTCTGGAAGCATCCGTACTCCGCTTCTCAATTTCTTCTCTTTCTTCATCAATCAGAAAATCCCTGCCGAAAACATATCCGTTATTTTCAGCAAATTCCAAATCACCATTATATAAATAGAAAGGAACAGAAATCGTGTTTTTATTATTGCTGCAATCCACCTGATACCAGTTTCCGTCCAATTCAATCACATTCCATGCATGAGGGATATTTCCGTTTAAATATCCGCTTACTGTTTTTACATGAAGTCCCGCCATATGGGAAAGAAGCTGAAATGCCGATGCATATCCCTGGCACAGGGCTTCCCTATCCACCAGCGCGCCATAGGCGTTGGTGGCATTTTCCATATAACTGTTGGTCTCCGATTTCAGAAAATTCTGCTTTTTTGCCCGCTCCCACTCCACAGAGGCATAGCTGCAGTTTTCTTCCAGCCAGAGATAAAGAGCCATTTCTTTTTCTTCATCGCTCATGCCTTCCTGCACCAGCTGCTCCACAAGGGCTGCCGCCTGTTTATATATCTTCTTTTGTTTCCGGGCAATTTCCATCCTGTTATAGGCGTAACCCACTCTCAGGCAGGCGTTATCATAGTCGTAAGAATAGGTACGCACGCCCAGAATATAAGGATTCTGCTGACATACCTTCAAAAAGACTTCCTCCAGTATGTAGGGATTCTGTAATCTGGGGAAGGCCTTTAGAGATATTTCTTCCTCTCCCGCCATCAGCCCGTAGGCAAGCCACATCTCTTCTGCGCTGTCGGCAAAAACACTGAATCTTTCATCAGGCACTTTTACCGTTTCCCTGTTTCCTTCTGCAATCTGCTCCTTTGTCCGCTCCTGTATCATGCTATAGAGACTGGCACCTCCCTCCACCGTGTCATCCTGTGCCAGAATGCTCTTTACCGCCATGGAAGGAACCTTGTTTAACTGGGAATTCATGGTCAGGTAAACCGTGTTCAGGTTCTGGTTGATTACCAGGGGAAGCTCCGTTCCCTCTTCAATCTCCATAAATATACTCCCGCCCAAAAGCGTTCCCTTAATCTGATAATCATAAACAACAAACTGATTTCCTCTTCTGTTTAGCCGATAATAAACAGGTCTCTGCATCTCGCTTCCGTCGATGTTCAGAATCGGAAGCTTCTCGGGAAATTCCTCCACACTGCTATAATTTTCAACGGAAGGATTCTCATATGCGGAAAGCTTGTAGGGCAGCTTTAAACTTGCCGTATCCACAGGTGCAGACAGGTTGCTTTCCTTTCCATCCACCGTGGCAGTCACAAAAAAACAGCCGTATGCACCTCTGTTCTGAAGACTGAGATTGCTCAACGCCTTTCCGATATAATCGTCACTTCCCCATCTCTCTTCCGTTTCTGTGAAGCCGCCAAATTTGTTTTCTCCCACAAAATCAGAAAAATAAGTCTCTGTAGTTTGTTCCAGAGACCAGAAGACACCGTCACTATAGCCCGTTTCCATTCCCCTGTTTTCCTTATTATCGTATCCGATTCCCGAATCATGACATACATACTGGTAAACGGTATAGTATTCCGCACCCTCCACGGGTTTCCATGAAAGTGCCAGATTTCCGTAATTATCAACAATCCCTTCCACATCCGGCACTTCGCTTTCCGATGCCACCGTAAAAGGAATAATCTGGGGAGTTTCCAGTTTTACCGGCTCTGCCGCCTTTGTATCGTAACGGATACAGATATAATAAATAGGGGCGCATCCCCATAAGGTTTTATACTCCTCCATGTTATCCAAATGCCAGTTTTCCGAACGGGAGCTTTCATCCTCCAGGGAATCATTTGCCAGAATAGGAGCTACAGGCGCAATGATTACCCTTGTTTTTCCCCCTCTTTCTCTATCCCATGCGTAGCATATGACTTCACTTTCCTCACTGCAGGATATGTCCGTATGGACGCTGACCATTTCCCCGGCATGGAGCTCACATCTCTCTATATACCGGTAATCCAACTCAAAATCAAAAATCAGCTTCTGGTCCTGCTCCAGATTGTATGCAGGCATCAGGCTGCCGTCTTCATAGCCAAACTGCTCCTTGAGCGTTTCCGCATTTACTTTTTTCTGCCCATAAACAAATTGGCAGAATATAATTCCGCCAATTATTATGATTCCTGCAAATACTGCAAAAAATTTTCCATATTTTTTCATAAATTCCGCTTTAGTCCTTTAATTTAAAAATACCTTCTATTTCACTGCAATAAAAATACCGTTCCCCATATACGGAAAATTTTACAATAACACCATCGCCAAATTCCGCCAGATAATAAACCGGCTGTTCTCCGGATAATTCTATAGCATCTCCCGCATTTCCGGAAAAGCTCCCTGTCTCCAGCATTCCTACAAGGGCTTTTGTCTCCTCTGTGGAAAGCACTCTGGCGTTTTCAAAATCTTCCGTTTCCGACGCAGTAAGCTGTAACGCTTCATCGCCGGCTAATCTTTCACTTAAGATTTCGTATATTTTTTCAGGATTTTCTTCACTGCCGTACCATGAACTGCCTGCAAAAATACCTTCTTTATCCATGCTCTGGTTCGGTACGCCGCCGGCATTCTGCGTCATGACATTATCATCCGCATGTACCGTCCCCGACATGCCAAACCGTATAATGCCCGCTCCTATGCAAATCAGCGCTGCCACAGAAATTCCCCATCCCGCAGCCTTCCATCCGATTCTTCCGGCTTTCATTCCGGCATCCGCCCTTTGGCTCTTTCTTTCCTCCTGCTCCATTCTGGCGGAAAGTTCCTGTAAAAAGGAGGAATCCGGCATAAGCTTTTGCATCTCTTTCTGATAATTTTCTCTAAACATCGAAATCCTCCTCTCTTAGATTTTTCTTTAATATTTCTCTCGCCCTGTATAAATGGGATTTAACAGTTGCCTCTTTTCGCCCTAACAAAGAACTGATTTCCTTCACGGACAAATCCTCGAAATAAAACAGATGGACAATTACCCTGTATTTCTCCGGAAGCCTTGCCACTTCACAGAGCACACTGTTATCAAAGTCCCGCTCTAAGCCGGATTTTCCTTCCAGATTTCCTTCTACTTCTTCCATGGACACTCTTTTTCTGTTCCATGCGGAAGTCAGTAAGGATTTGGAAGCGTTGATGGTTACCCGGATAAGCCATGCCTTACAGTATTCCTCATCCTCCAATTCATCCTGATGCTGCATATATTTAATAAAAACTTCCTGGGTAATATCCTCCGCATCACACTTGTTCATGGTCCTGGCATATGCCAGCCTGTAGACCATATTGGAATATTTGGCAAGAACTTCTTCCACCGTCATATATTCTGTTGTACTAAGGGCTTCCGCCGTTTCTTTGCTTACCGATACTTCCATACTTATCCCGCTGCCAATCCCAGATTCCTTTGTGAAAAGATATACTGCTCTTAACTGCTATTTTAATGGTCCTGTTCTTCTGTTATGATATGTCCCAGACGGCTTCCCATCCTGCAGAGCAGTTCGTTGGTAATGGTCCCCCCTATATCCGCCACTTCTTCCGCAGTAATGGATTCATTCCCATCCCTGCCGATCAGGGTTACCACATCTCCAGGCTTTACTCCCTCGATATCCGTCACATCTATGGTCAACTGGTCCATACAGATTCTGCCGATAATTTCCGCCCGTCTGCCCTTTACCAGCACATCAGCCTTTTGCCCTGATATATTTCTGGGATATCCGTCCCCATATCCGATTGTCACTGCCGCCACTGTCATATTGCGTGGAGCCTTGAATGTACATCCGTATCCGATACATTCTCCTGCTTTCAGCTTTCTTACAAGGGCAACCCTCGCCTTGAGGGACAGGACGGCTTTCAATTCCACATCGCTTTCTATTTCATCCCCCAGTGTAGAGAGACATCCGTACATCATGATTCCCATACGGACATAACTGCACTGCAATTCCGGATAATTTACAGTACCGTAACTGCTCTGCAGATGGGTCTTTACTCCTTTATGCCCCTCATCCCGTATGGCTTCCAGTACCGACTCAAAATTCTCTATCTGGCGTTTTGTATAGGAAACCGCCTGCTCATCCCTGCCGTCGCTGATGCAGAGATGGGAAAAGATACCCACGACTTCCAGATTGGGATAATCAAAAATCCCGGCAATCTTATCCGTATTCCTATAATCTTCTCCCAGACGGTGCATTCCCGTATCCACTTTGATATGTACCTTCAGGGAAATTCCCTGTTCATTCAGTTCCCTTGCATATTTTTCATCCACCACAGTCTGTATCAGATGATATCTGGAAAGATAAGGCGCATTTTCAGGACAGGTATATCCCAGTATGAGAATTTTCCCTTTTACGCCATTCTGTCTTAGGTGAATGCCTTCCTCCAGCGTCGCCACCGCAAAATTCTTAATACCCATGTGATACAGATACTTCGACACATCAACGTCTCCATGTCCGTAAGCATTGGCTTTTACAATAGCCATAAAGCGGCATCCCTTTGGAAGAAGTTTTTTAATTTCCTCCACGTTCCACTTTAGGTGTTCCAGATTGATTTCCACCCACGCCCTGTCAGTTTCCAGATCAGGCAGGTTTTTCCCTTTTTTCTTTCCGCCTTTTTCCTTTTGTCCCTGTTTCCCGGAAATCCTGCCGGCCACAATACGGTAAAGAACCACCAGTATCCATGCTCCCACGGCGCTGGCAAGGGATACCAGCAGATAGCAGATTAATGTATTTTCCACACAGATTTCATAAAGCCCCAGGGGCTTGGAAGCTCCCCTGAGCAGTATCAACACAAGGGGATGGATAATATAGATTACCATTGCCATGTTCCCGAGGCTTTGGGATATTCCTGCATTTCTGCCATCCTCTTCTCTATTTCTGCCCATTTCAAGAATCCATAGGAAGAAAAAGCACATAAGGGGCAGAAGGAACAGATACATGCTGTCATGACGCTGCCACTCGTATTTGTGAAGCAGCAGTCCTTCCGCCATCATAGCGGTAAAACAAAGCAGGGCGCCAATGCCAAAGGCAAGCGGCCTTGTATTTTTATCTTCGTTTTCTTCGTTCTCTTCTTTCTCCCCGCTACTTCTTATAATACAGCCTGCCATCAAAAAGACAGGTGCAAAGAAAATGCCGTTCCTTGTATAAGAAAAAACCTTGAAAATTCCGTTATCCCCGTAAATTTCCCCTAAAAAGGGAACCAATTTGGTAAGTCCATTATAACTGTCCCCCGGCAGTCCTGCCAGATACAAAATAATGGTAATGGCAAATGCCGCCTTTTCCCCAAAAAGCCGGATTAAAAATAGGCAGATAACCACCCCGAGAATTACGGCAGGAAGATACCACAGATGATAAAATGTCCCGTCAAAAAAGAGGTCCCGTAAGACTGTTCCCGCTTTCAGCTCGTGGAAGTATCCCGTATAGTAATTAACCGGCAGATATAACACTATGGCAGCCAGATAGAGAAGGCAGGTCTTTCTTAAAAATCTCAACACCCTTTCGTTATGCCTTTTGCTGCCCGAAAGCACAAAATAACCCGAAACCATAAAGAAAAAAGGCACTGCAATCCTGGCAACAATCCTGGTCAGGACAAAGTCCGACATCCCGTGAATGCTCTGCAGCGGGGATATATGGATTGCTACCACCAAAAAGGCAGAAATATACTTCATACAATCGATTGCCGCATTTCTGCTTACACTCTTTTGATTTCCGTTTTCCGTTGTGCCTTCTGTTTTCATGCAACTACCTCTTTTAATTCAATGCTTTCAACTTATACTCTATATTCTATTCACCCTTTTGTGCCAGTTTGATTAAATGGGCCACAACCTGCTCAAAGGAATATCCGTTTCCTTTCATCATGGAAGGGAATCTGCTGTGTGAAGTAAAGCCCGGAATGGTATTTACCTCATTGAACACGATTTCCTCCTCAGGCGTCAGGAACATGTCCACTCTGGAATAATCCTTCAAGCCCAGTACCCGGTAGATTTTCATACCGGTTTCCTTGATTCTTTCCTCGGTTTTCTCCGATATTCTGGCAGGCATATGGATTTTGGATGTCTTTAAGGTATATTTCTCCGTATAATCAAAGAATCCGTCTGCCAGTTCTATTTCATCCACTCTTCCCACTATCAGCTCTTTGTTGCCCATAATGGAACAGCCTACTTCAAATCCCTCGATATTTTCCTCAATGATAACCTCTTTATCATGCTGGAAAGCCAGGTCAATAGCGTCCTTTAAATAGATGGCGCTGTTTACCTTCGTAATGCCAAAGGAAGACCCTGCCCTTACCGGCTTTACAAAGACGGGATAAACTAATTTTGCCACTTTTCCGGCGATTTCGTCTTTGGTATCCTTCTGCTTAAGCAATACAGATGCAGGAACCCTGATACCTGCATTTTCCACCAGATGATGTGCCAGTTCCTTATTCATACAGATAGCGGAGCCAAGCATATCCGGCCCTACACAGGGAATTCCTGCCAGCTCGCAAAGCCCCTGCAGCGTTCCGTCCTCTCCGTTTTTGCCGTGGAGCACCGGGAAAACCACATCTATCCGGCAAAGCTCTATGCCGTCTTCTCTCCATATTGCAAGGCCGTGTACGGAACGGTCCGGCTGAATGCAGGCACGGGTGACTTTTCCCTCTCTCCAGGTATCAGCCTCTATATCATCCGTCTCCCCTTCATATAAATACCATTCTCCTTCTTTCGTAATGCCTACTGTCATGACATCAAACTCGTTTCTGTCTATTGCACGGATTACGGAAGATGCAGATTGCAGGGAAACGCCGTATTCCGACGAACAGCCTCCAAACAATACAAGAACCTTTCCTTTACCGGTATTTTCTGTTTTTGTCACTTTTAAAGCCATCGCTTTTCTCCTTTATTTTTGCTTGTGTTTACCCGCTTCAAAGAACGCCTTGGTCTCCTTTGCCACAACTCCGCTCAGGGCAAAGAGCGCAATCATGTTGGGCAGCGCCATAAGTCCGTTAAATATATCTGCAATGGTCCATACTGCGGATACAGTCATATAAGGACCTATAAATACAGCCAGAATATAAAGCCATCTGTATGTCTTGACCATTCCCATTCTGCCGCCGCTTAAGTATTCCAGACAGCGCTCGGAATAGTAATCCCATCCTAAGATAGTAGTAAATGCAAAGAAAATCAGGCAGAGCATCAGCACAAAAGCGGACAGCTTAGCCGGAAAAGGAAGCCCGTTTTCAAAGGCATAGGTCGTAACCTGTACACCCTCCAAGCCTTCTATCTGCCATGCGCCTGTCATAACGATGGAAAGTCCTGTCATGGTACAGATTACAATGGTATCAATAAAGGTTCCCGTCATGGAGACAAGTCCCTGTCTGACAGGCTCCTTAGTCTGTGCCGCTGCCGCCGCAATAGGGGCAGAACCCAGACCCGCCTCGTTGGAGAAAATTCCTCTTGCCACACCTTTCTGCATGGCCACCAGCATACTTCCTACCACGCCGCCTGTAATGGCACGGGGATTAAAGGCAGACTGTACAATAATCGCTGCCGCTGCAGGAATCTTCGTAATATTTGTAATAATCAATGTTAAAGAAAACAGTATATAAATCACTGCCATAAAGGGCACGATAATCTGAGCCACGGTGGTAATCCTTTTTATGCCGCCGATAATAACCAGAGCCACACATACAGTCAAAATCAGGGAGGTGATTACAACGGTCCAGGAATAAGTCCCGATTCCCGGAATCTCAACCATTCTGCTGCCATCCGTATCAAAGAAATTGGTCACCGCAGAGGAAATTCCGTTTACCTGGGTAATGGTTCCGATTCCAAGCAGACCGGCTCCCACTCCGAAAAATGCAAAAATCTTTGCCAGCCATTTAAAATTCTTTCCCATGCCCTGCTCTATGTAATAAAAGGGACCTCCAAGCACATGATTGTCCTTATCCACCACACGGTATTTGACTGCCAGCAGACCCTCGGAATACTTGGTCGCCATACCGAAAAAGGCAGCCACTAACATCCAGAAAATCGCTCCCGGTCCCCCGGCACAGACTGCCGTGGCAACACCTACGATATTGCCGGTTCCGATTGTAGCGGACAATGCAGTACATAAGGCTCCGAAGGAACTGACCTCGCCTTCTCCGCCCTCCTCGTTCTGAACCATCCATTTCAGCGCAAGGGGCAACCTTTTTACCTGTAAACATTTTGTCCGGAGAGTCAGTAACAGACCGCCTGCAAGAATCAATACCATCAGCGGCACTCCCCATACAAAATCGTCAATCAACTGAATCCACTTATTTATTGTTTCCCAGATAACATCCCACATATCCACAGATATCATGCACAACATATTTCCTTCTCCTTTTACAATTCCATAATCAACGGTGTTGTCCGCGGGAAAAAATATAAGGATAGGAATCATCTGACTCCTACCCTTCCCAACACTTAATAATTTAGTCTTTTTTTCCACATTTGTCAAGGGAAATATGGCACGTATGTGCATTTTACCCTCTTGTGCCCGTCTTTATGGAGATTCCCAGAATATCAAGAACCTTTTTCCTTGTAAAACGGTAGCCTGCATATACAATGGCAGCCAACAGGAAAACCGCCACCAGACAAAGGCTGACTCCCACCAGTTCCGTTTCTGAAAAACTTCCGTCATTGGCATACATAATCATAAGATACAACAGATACATCAGCGTAAATCCTACAACGGAAGGAACCAGATATATTTTTCCAAGCTGTTGCTTTACTGCCCCAAACAGATACTTAGGCCCCGCTCCCAGTCTGGCAAGGTCATCAAAGACCTGTTTGTTGTTAATGGCTATGGTAAGGCATCTTGTATAGGCAATCAAAATCCCTGCCGCCATACAGATAATGGCAATGAATAAAAATATCATAAGGAAAACCGCTAAGGACCTGACAAAATCATTCATTTCCAATTCCCTGAACCGGGGCATATATTTCCAGTACAAACGGAAGTCCGAGGAATCCCTGTCATCAAAAGATATTTTGGTCATTACATCCGTATCGCCCCAGTAAATCCCTCCTTCCTTTTCATCATATATTTTAACAACCCTGTCATAATAATCTATGATGGCACACTCATCTGCCGTGTTATCCACAATCTTATTAAACAGGGCATTGGCAAACCCATAGTTATCCTCCTCCGCCCGGAAGCTTACAAGAGTTTCCCTCCATTCATCGGAGAGCCCTTTGGAAAGGGTTTCAAAATCCTCGTCGTTTAAAACGTAATATTTGCCCGCCAAAATATTATAGTCCAATTCCTCCTGAAACTGAACCTTCAGGCTTTCCCCTGTTTCCACATTGGTAATTTTTTCCACATCTCTGCTGATATCCCACGGACTGGTATCTTCATTGGCGACCACGCCAAAGCAGCCCTTTCCCATGGAAATCTCCTGTCCCGTAATCCTTTCATAACCGCTCTCGGAGATGAAATCAGCTTCTGCTGACAGCTCCCTGTATTCATAATGAAATCTGTTGTTGTCATCATCCACATAGTACTGTCCGTCTATGGCAAGATTAAGGACCAAAACATCGCTGTAATCCTTTATGGTTACCCCGTGCTCTCCCGCCAGCTTTTCCAGATCTATCTTGTTTAAAATATCCTGGTCCTGCCTGTAATGAAACTGATAATCATACTCCCATGATGCCACATTCATATAAAGGCCTGAACCAATCATGGGGATATAAAAGATGCCGAAGGATGCTCCTGCCAGAAGCACTGTCAGTACCAGCATATTGTTGACGGTCTGTCTCCCCTGGAATTTCATCATATTTCTGGAAATAATGCCTTTATAAGGTTTTCTTTTGCTTCCGCCCCTTACTACTACAAAAAGCAATAGCATATACAATCCTATGAATACGGGAAGGTATAAAATATTAAAAATTGCCGGCGGATACCAATGAAACACGCTGATAAAAAAGGTACTATGCCCGAATCCCAGAAAAGCTCCCACAAAGACCATGGCAATTCCCCCGATGCCATACCAGGAAGGCACTTCGCGAATGGGTTCACTCCTTCTGCTTTCATTGATCACTTCCATAATGTTGGTCCGCTTTAAAAATACTGCACCCTGAATAAATGCTGAAAGCAGGACGCAGAGCAGAAACACCAGGGAAATCAACAGCGCACGGTAATCCAATACTAACTTCATCTGTCTGCTGTCCACAATGCACAGCCTGAATATCTGCCAAATCACACATGCTGTACCCACGCCGGCCACAGAGCCTGCCGCCCCCGCCGTAAGGCACAAGACCGACATTTCCTTAAGCAGCTGATTTGCCAGCGTGCTTTTTGGTGTTCCCAATGCCTGCAAAGTCCCCATCTCCTTGGACTTCATCCGGTAAAAAAGGCTTCCGCCGTAAATCACAAATACAAGACAGCCCACTGCCGCCAATACAAAGATTGCCATAACCTGCTTTCTGCTGTCTCCCCCTTCCGGCAAAACGGAACGCACTGTAGGAGCATACATCATCATCCCGAATGCGGTAATCAGCATAGTGGACAAAAATGTACACATGACATACAGCCTGTAATTCTTTTTATTGTAGCGTCTCAACGCCTGAAACACATCTGTCATATTTTTCATTCTTCTTCACCACTCATTTCCTTAATTTCATCCAATAACGCATCCTGAAACTCTATGCGTTTCCCTTTCCTCGCTACGACCTTATGAATCTGTCCGTCCTTTAAGAGAATCACCCTGTCACAGAAGGATGCGGAAAAGCTGTCATGCGTTACCATAAAGATAGTCGCCTCCAGAGTTTCCTTTGCCTGAATAAAAGCCTCAATCACAGCCCTGCTGGACTTGGAATCCAGATTTCCCGTAGGTTCATCCGCCAAAACCACATACGGGGAATTCATAAGCGCCCTTGCAACGGCAGTACGCTGCCTCTCCCCGCCGGAAATATCAGCCGGGTATTTATGCTGTATATGAGTAATCCCAAACATCTCAAGAAACCTGTCCGCCAAAGCCTCTCCTTCCCTTCCCACGCTTCCCTTAATAATCCGTGGCATCAGAATATTTTCCCTTACACTCAACCCATCCAACAACATAAAATCCTGAAAAACAAATCCCAGCCTTTCATTCCTTACCTTAGCAAGAGCTGTTTCATCCAAATCCTTCAGCTCCTCTCCTCCCAGCCTGATACTCCCCTTCTCAAAAGGTATATAACAGGAAATACAATTCAACAATGTACTCTTCCCGCTTCCCGACGGCCCCATGACCGCCACAAATTCTCCCTTTTTAACCTCCAAATCAATTCCCTTTAAAACCTGATAGGTTTCTTTTCCAACCTCATAAGATTTATGAAGATCCGTTACCTTTAACATCTCTCTCTTCCTTTCTTTTCCGGCCCGCGTCCTCGCCGCCCTTTTTTATAAAAACACCATAACAGAAAAAACTACATACCACTTTTTCCCATGTCATTTTTAACACCTCTCATGCCAAGTTTGGTCATCATCTGCCGAAAATGTCATCTTTTGCACCCCTCATGTAAAGTTTTGCAACAACAAAAATCCCCAAGACTTGTATGATTTCAGCAGATTCGCTAAAATATAAAATGATATGAAAATCCTACGGCACCAAACACCCACGCAGCTTCGGGACTGGCGGGCTGTAAAGCCTTGGGCGCAGGAGAAAACTATTTCTTTTCCTTATGCCCTATGGAGAACATTAGGTTTTCTTAATGTTCCGTTCCATACACAGCAATTCTCCAACAGGACGTTGGAGAAAGGCATATCGCGGCACGGATGCCGCTATATGCCGTTTGCGTTCCTTACAATCTAACTAAACCGGAACATTTAGAAAACCTTATGTTCGTAATACCGCATAAGGAAAAGAAATAGTTTTCTCCTGCACCCAAGGCTTTACAGCCCGCCAGTCCCGAAGCCTGCGTATCCCCCACCAACCCAGAAAGGACCCCTCATGCTTAGAATAGCCATTTGCGACGACTCTGAAGACGACCGCGAAATACTAAAATCCCTATTAGAAAAAAACTACATTTCCCCCGACGAAAATGTAGTCTACGAATTTTCCTCCGGCAAAACCGCCGTCAGCTTTTTAAAAAATCACCCCGGAGAAATCGACCTTCTTTTCCTGGACATCGAAATGCCCGGGTTAAGCGGTATGGAAGCTGCCGAACAGATCCGCGCCTTCGACACCTCTATCCAGCTTATTTTCGTAACAGGCTATCCCGACTATGTATTTGACGGCTACAGGGTACAGGCCATGGACTATCTCATGAAGCCGGTAAAAGAAAGCCGCTTACGTGAAGTACTGGAACGCATCCGTACCTTCCTGGGTTACAAAAACCGCTATTACTGCCTGAAAAATACGGAAGGCTCCTACCGCTTTTTCTATTCGGATATTTCCTATTTTTACAGTGACCGTCGGAAAATCATTTTGGTATCCGGGGATAAAGAAATTGATTTTTACGGAAGACTGGATGCTTTAGAAGGGGAACTGGACGATTCGTTTGTCCGCATCCACCAGCGTTATTTAGTCAACGCCTCCCATGTGGAAAAAATCGGACACTCCTCAGTCATCGTTGACGGAAAGGAACTTCCCGTCAGCCGCTCATTAAAAGAAAATGCTGTCAAAAAACTGGCAGCCGCCATGCTGAAAGGACTATAAAAATGTACGTTGTTCAGATACTGACCTATATCTTTGTACCAATATCTGTATTTTTCTGCTATAAATCCCTAAACTCGTTTTTAACCCCTAAAAAGGGAGTGTTCTATTTTCTGCTGAGGCTGGCAGGCTCTTCTTTATTATGCGGCATGGTCATTTATATCGGAGACCTGATCAATTTCATTCCTACCCTGCTTATTTTTACCATAACTACCTGCCTGTGCTACGAACATTCTCTGTGGCAGAACCTGACCACGGCCTGCATGTTTTCTTCCCTAGGCCTTTCTTTTTCCGCATTGGTTTCAGAACTGGTGTCCACAGAATTATGGCATCCTGTCAAAGCTCTTGGCTGGCTTCTTCTGTATTTATCCATCCGAAAATACCATTCAAGAGAAGATTATCAGCTTTCAGACTCCCTCTGGAAGCTTCTGCTGTTTTTAACAGCCACACCTTTAGGCATTGTCATAACACTGATTACCACGCTGCCTATAAGTGTAGAAGATATGGGGGATATCCTTTTATGCCGTTTTTTTGAGGCGGTTGTAAGACCTACTGTCTACATTCTGTTTTTCTTCGCTATTCTCTCCTTTTACGGACTGCTCCGTTCCATTAATATTCTGGCCAGACAATACAGAATGGAACAGGACCAGGTACTATATGAAATGAACCGCCAGTATTATGGGCAGTTGGAGCAGAACCAGTTTGAAATCAGAAAGCTCCGACACGATATGGTGCATCATCTGCAGGCCCTTACTCTTCTTTCGGACGACGCCAGAACCGATTACCTGAATGACCTTTTAGAAACCCCTTCATTGAAATATAGCACGGGCTTCTGCCAAAACCAGGTGGTAAACGCGGTTATCAATGCAAAAATGCCCCGCATAAAAGCTACTTCCATCGATTTTCATTGCAAGCTTTCCATCCCCGAAGACATTCCCATGGAGAAAATAGATTTGTGCACCCTTTTTGCCAATTGTCTGGACAATGCCATTGACGCCTGCGAAAAGTTTTCCTCTGTTGTTTCCTCCATGAAGACAATTTCTCTGGAAGCCAGATACGACAAGGGAATCTTTCTCCTCCAATGCAAAAATCCCCTGCCAGACTCCCTTCTGACAGAGGACGGAAAAATCATTACCAGTAAAAAAGACCGGAAAATGCATGGGATCGGCATTCCCAGCATCCGCGAAGCAGCCGGACGGTATCATGGAACCGTAGAAACTGCGGTTTCGGACGGGGAATTTATTCTGCTGGTAAATATTATTTTGTCATAAAGCATTACATTGCTTCAAAATATTGATTCGCCATTCTTTTTATGGCTTAATTTAATATAAACTCTGCATAAATCATATATTCATCAAAGTCCCCGGTTCCCCGGAAATCATCGACAACCTTTTTTATCCTGTAATTGCCCGGAGAAAGCGGTCCGTGAAGCCATTCCCAATCTACTTCCTTCTCCGTTTCCGATTCCGGCTTAATGAGATAAGCCACATCATTAAATGCGTAATTTTCTGACTCAGACCCCTCTACAGGACCCGGGAGTGCTTCCCATTTCCCGTCTGTTAACCGTTCAATGGCATAATCCGACCCGAATTCCAACTCTCCTGTAGGAGCCTCTTTATCATATTGGTTAAAAACAAGGGTTGCTCCTGTAGGGGATATATTTTTCAAGGAAAGCTGCAGGGCAATTGCTTCTATCTCCGATTCTTTGCTGTAGACATATGCCCCGCCTTCTTTTACTGTCGTGTCAAAGGACAGTGTATCCAAAATCTCCAAAGCCTGACTGCCATATTGGCTCCACCAGCCGTCCACTGAACAGGTAAGGGCAACCACGCCTTCATATTGTTCCTGAAAGGAAATGTAATCCCAGTATTCGTGACCGTCATAGGTGCCAATGGATGCTTTGCTTCCCGCAATCACTGCCTCTTCTGTAGAAAGACCCGTTCCGCAGACTCCAAAGAAATCTATATAAGCAAGTTCGATATACCCTTCCGTTACCCCTTCCGGATAAAAGTGAATCCCGTACAGGCCGTTTATAAGATTGTCGCTGTCCACGGGACAGGCTTCATAATCCCAGCCCGCAGGCAGGGACAGGGAAATCTGACCATAGGGACCGTCCTGCACTGCAAGGACAGCTTCTTTATTCTCCGTCTGCCCTTCTGTCCCGGATGTATTTTCGTCCGCATCCTCTTCCCTTCCGTTTTCGGATGCATTTTCAGTCTGTTCTTCGGATATTTCGGCTCCGGTTGTATCTTCATTCCGGTTTTCAGAATCTATGCTGTTTCCACACCCGTATAATAACAGGCTGATTGAAAGGATTGATATGATAACATATTTTTTCATGCTTGTTTCTCCTTTTCTTGCGCCGTTTTCCATAAATCAACTTCCACTGCTTTTACAGTCAGCTTTTCGCTATTATCTCATTTAATTCCATAAAGCGCAAGTTGGTAAAACAAGCGACTGGCTACTGCTTCGCCGGATTCGGGCATGTAATAATCCATGTAAAACCAAAACGGTCCTTTATAATAGAACCACACCCGTCATCATCCGGTTCCGGATGCGGTCCCAAGGGCGAAAGTACGGTTCCTCCTTCCGACAATACAGATATGACATGCAGTGCCTCTGCTTCTGAATCCATATGAATCATCAGCTTTATATCTGTATTTACCTCTTTGCAGTCAAAGCTGTCTCCCGCTGACATGCGTGTATCGCCAATCATAAATTCTACATGCATTACTTTTCCGATTTGTTCCGGCGTCATATCATAATTGTTTTCATTCCAATATGAAATAAAAAGAATCTTACCGCCAAACACATTAATATAAGTATTGACCGCCTCTTTACAATTTCCCTTAAACGATAAATATGGGATTATTTCTATCTTTCTTTTTTCCATGTTAATTTCTCCTTTATTTATTATGCGCATGAAGAAATTTTATAAGATTCATCATTTAATGTCTTGTATATTTCCGACATTAGTATATTCTTTCAGAAACTTTTTCCTTTTGTGGAAGCCTGAAAAGGAAGCGCTTTTTGTAATGCCAACTCTTTTGCAGTACGAATATTCATGGAATGAAAACGTTCAAATTCCCGCATCAAGTGTGATGAATCTGTATATCTGTATTTGTAAACAGCATCCATAATATCAAAATGGCTCTGACTTACAATATCCTTCCATAAGCATTGATAACGCACCAGGTTACTCAATTTCTTGGGCGTAATTCCGATATATTCATGAAAAAGCCGTTCCATCTGTCTGCTGCTGATAAAATTGTCCTGGGACAACTGATTTATCCCCAGCACTCCCTGATGCCGGAGAATATCATTAATTATCCCATCTACCGGCTTATTGTTCCTCGCAGTTTCCATTTTTTTAACAAGCAGCCTTTCTACCAGCCGAATCCTATCCGTCAGATTTCTCTGCTCTGGTAATTGTCTGCGCAGTTCTTTATCCAGCCAGTAATATCGTTCCCTGACATCAAAGCGCTCATTCAGTGTCCCTACAAAAGAGTCTTCGGAAAAAACGTAAGCGCTCCACGCATAGAAACGAATGGCAAACACTGAAATCCTATGTCCGGCTTTTTCATTACTATGAACGCAGAAACTTCTGTCATTTATTCCGTTGAAATCAGAAGTAATGATATTACCCGCATCATCTATACGATAAATAATATCTACGCAAGTGTCTGGAATCACTATTTCAGAGGAGCCATCCGTTTCTGTATCAGGGCAGAGATATTCCCCGCCCCAAAAGCATCTGACATAAGGCTGCAATAACCAACAAGGCTTTATCTCTTTATAGACAGAGTTGCATTTGAAAGGAGTTGCCGTCAATGGCTGATATATCATTCTATTTTTCATCTAAAAAATGTTTTCTCCATAAAGCGTACCGTTTCTATTATCAATCTGATTATAGTGTTTTCACATTTTCTTTTCAACTTGTAACAAACAGGCTGTATTATCTCCTACCGGTATATCGATATTGCAAAGGTATCCGCAATAGCAGACATTTCTTTTCCAAACCCTTCTTCCGCTTCCACCGGACAGCAGGCATATATGCTGTAACACGCTTCTCCATCGTCTACCAGCCGGACATGGTATACCGTTTCTCCCTCCTGCTTTACCAGTTCAAGCTCTCCCGTTTCTTCCCAGCCTTCAGCAATTAATCCGGACTTAACCTCAGATGCGGAAGCTTCATCACTCTTGGCAACCCACAGCCGGACATGCTCGTTTACGGCACTGGTCCATGCATCCAGGCTGTATGCTGCTATGGCCTCCGTTCCTGCTTCATTCTGCAGGTCAGATAGATTCCATCCCTCATCAGGTATATAAATGGAAAATCCTTCGCCCACATAAAGAGTAACAGGCATGACTTCTGTCTCTCCTTCTTTATTACAGGTAATAACAGCCTTTTCTAAAGCCTCTCCAGTCTCTTCTTCCGGTATTCCTTCATTTTGCCCTGTACTTTCCGGTTTTGCAGCCTCCTCTTCCAAACTCTGCTGCACATCTGCCGGGGATTCTCCCACAGAACATCCCACTAACATCCCCAGACTCATTGTCAGAACTGCAATTCCTGTCAATAACAACAACCCATTTCTCTTTTTCTTTCCTAATAATATATTTTTAAAACGTTTCTTCATAATCTGTTTTCCTCCCTGAAATTGTGTAGATAAAAGAGTTTTCCCTTCATACCGTCTGTGAAATGTGGAAAACAATGCTTCCGCATATGCCTTTTTCCCGGCATAATCGATATTTTGAACCACTCTTTCATCACATGACATTTCCATATCAATAACGGCTTCTTTCTGCATGATCCAGACAACCGGATTAAACCAGTGTATACCGTTAGCCGCAACTAAAAGCAGCTTCATCCAGATGTCATGGCGTTTAAAATGAACCAACTCATGTTTAATAATAAAAAACAGTTCTTCTTTGTTATATTCCTCTCCAGGCAAAACCAAAACAGGCTTCAAAAAGCCGATTAACATGGGGCTTGCCGCTTTGGAATATTTCCATATGGATATTCTGTTTTTTATACATAATTCTTCCTTTACCAGAGAGAGCTGCCTTAGTATCTCCTCATCTTCTACAGGCACTCCCTGTTTCATCAGACTCTTTCTGTAATGGAAATAGCTGAACATATGCATGGATATATAACCAATCCCTCCGCACAGCCAAATCGCAGCCACCAGCTCAAGTCCGGCAATCCCCTTTGAACCTCCATCAGATAATGGAACAATCCCTGTCACGATTCTTGTAGGTACTTCAATCACAATAGAGTCCGCCCCATCTTTTGCAGCCACAAAAGCATCTCCTGTCCGTTCCGGCTGTACCTCTATCAGGAGCCTGTTCCATGAACTTCCTAAATCCTTTATGGGTTTCATTGGAATAACAAGCCATAATGCCAGAAACAGCCAGACCCAGTATTTCCACTTTGCCGCATAACGCCTTACCAAAAGTGGCGAAAACAAAATAAAAAATACAATCATAATTCCTGTAGATAAGGATGTTTCAAAAACAGAAAGAAATATGTCTCCCATCATTCCTTTTCCTCCCCTGTCTGCTCCAACTGATCTAAAAACGCCCTCAGTTCTTCCACATCGGAACTTTTTATCATCTTATTATGGTATAAGGTAGCCACCATATTCTGAATGGAATTCTGGTACAGCTTCTCTAAAAAGTTTCCGCTCTCCTTTGCCTTATAATCATTTTCCGAAACCACGGGGAAATAGAGATTCGTCCCTGTAGACCGGTCACAGCTGACAAAGCCTTTGTCCGCCAGCCTTGATAAGGATGTCATCAAAGTGGATAACTGCCATTTCCTTTTCCCCTGTAGTTCTTCTAATATGTAATTAGAAGTAACCGGAGGTTGGCTGTCCCAAATAACCTGCATGATTTCCAGTTCCGCTTCGCCTAACTTTTTTTGTATATTTTCCATGTGAATACTCCTTTATTATACAATTGTATAATTTATTATACGTCTGTATAATACACCTGTCAAGCTATAATTTAAAGAAGCAGTACATGTTTTTATTGATTAACATGTACTGCTTCTTCTTTTTTCCCATCATATTCTTTTATTTCTTTTTTTCCAGCCAAACCCTTACATACAAAAAGATATAAATCAACATTGTTCCTGCAAAATAGAAGACTATATCCAAAAAGTCAAAGGTAGACCCGATAATAATACGGATAATAGGCGAAGTAATATGCAACCAATCCGCAATATGAAGCCCCTGTAAAGCTTCCACAAGAGCACCAAAAATAAAAAGTCCAAAAGGAAGAACTCTCACTGTAAAATTGTCACTTTTGGGAAATAAAATTCTTAAAAACGCATAAAGCAGGGGGAGGACCAGAATGTCTCCCCCGTATGCCCTGATAAAGCCGCCTTTTAAAAAGACGCCGATTAAAATTTCCGTTAACAGCAGCAATACAAAAAGAAGCAAATAACGTATTCTCATTTACTTGACCTCCTGCCCTCTGTACCGGTTGATGCAGGCAAAAATCTCCTGTCTTCTCGGCCTTGCAAAAGGCTTCTGTGTAATGACATCCAGCCCTTTTTCATCCATGGTTTTTTCCAAAAGGTCTACCACTTCCGAAAGGCTTCTTTTTCCGTCTACAAAATGGAGATGTGCATATTTTAAAAGCTGCCCCAGGGCATTCAGCTGCTCCGTATCCACCAGCTGCTCCACAAGGCGCAGGTCAATGTTTTCCCTGTCAATGGATATGCTGTCCATACCCATGGTTTTCATTTTCATCCTCGGCTCCCGAAAGGTCTTTACAGGAAGCAGAATCCTCTTATGGGAAAATGAGGCTGCTTCCAATTTCCTGACGTCTGCCTGACTGGCATATTCCGCCGCTTCCTTTTTCGCCCGCTCCGTAATGTCCACAGGATAATAGCGGTCCATCTGCACGATTTTATCCGCCACATAAAAATAAGACCCCGAGCTGCCTGCCACCAGTATGGTGGAGACTCCCTGCTTTTCATATAATTCCCTGACCCTGTCTATAAAGGGAATGATAGGCTCCTGATTCCGCAATACCACCCTCTGCATCAATTCATCCCTGATCATAAAGTTGGTGGCGCTGGTGTCCTCATCTATGAGCAAAACCTTTGTGCCGGCTTCCACGCTCTCCGCTACACCTGCCGCCTGGGAAGTGCTGCCGCTGGCGTCCTCCGTATGGAAGGAAACTGTATCCTTTCCGTTTGGCAGATTGCCGATGAACATGGAAATATCCACATTCCGTATGCTCCGTCCATCCTCCGCACGGGATTTGACCGCCGTATCGTCAGTTATGACAAGCTCTCTTCCATCCCCTGCAATATGATTGTAAACCCCTGACTCCAACGCCTTTAACAGGGTGGATTTGCCGTGATAGCCGCCGCCTACAATGAGGGTGATTCCCTTTTTGATTCCCATTCCCTGAAGCTTTCCCCTGTTGGGAAGGTCCATGGTCACTTCCATGGAAGAAGGAGAAGTAAACGCCACTGCATCCTTCATAGGTCTGTCCGAAGCGCCGCTCTCCCTTGGCAGGATGGCTCCGTTTGCCACAAAAGCCACAAGCCCCTGCTCCTTTAACTGCCTGCGAATTTCCTTCTGGTCCTCCGCCAGAGCGCTGACCGTTTCCACATCCTTTTTTCCTCTTGCATCATATTTTGCATAATACAGAGTGCTTTCCACACACTTTGGAAGGAAATCAAACAATATCTTCATAAGCTCCCTGCTGTTTATGGTCCTGCCGTTTGCCGGGAATCCCACATGCAGCCTGATTTTTATGCTTCCTGTGACGGAATCCATCACACAGGCGGTGCGCTCTAATATTTCCTGTCCGGGCCTTGTAACGGTAACCGTACCGCTTTTTCCGCTTCCCTTTGCCACACGGTTAAAGGCAGCTAACTGTTTTCCGAAGCTCCGGAGCAGAAAATCCTCCAAAGCAGTCTTTTTCTCCTTTGTATCATAGCTCTCCTTAGGAAACGCCCCTTTGCTTCCTTCCACATAAATGCTCACATCCGAAGGGCTTGCAAAAGGGTCTCCCTGTACATGGTCTATGGATAAGATAAAATCTTTAAAGTCATAGCTTCCCTTTGTATCCTTATATGCCGGATAGCTTTTATGGTCTATGTTTTGTAGTAAAATTCTTAAATCCCTGTCTGTTTTCATTTAACCAATATTTCCTCTCAGATTACCAGGACGCCAAAAACAGCCATGACCGTCCCTGTTATGCCCAAAAACCCCAAATATCCCGAGTCCATCCTCAGTACGATAATGACAATACCCATGATGAGTATAAAGATATCGTTTGCAATGTTTCACATAAATGATTCCTCTATCCAAACAGAATGCTTTAAAACTGCGTCAGCACGGATACAGACTTATTTTATCATATTTTCTTTTTCAGGGCTATTCTTAAATATTCTTCATTTTCCGTACTTATCCGGGAGTATAACAGATAAAATTATTTTTGCAGAAAACGATTTATAATTAATTATGAAAGCGGCATCGGCGTTTCTCTTTCCTTCGGTCATTTGCACTTTGTGAATGGGTTTCTTTTCTCTTGCCATAATAATAAGCCTCCTATGATTTAAATTTTATCATAGAAGGCCTACTGTTGATATTTATTTACAGAAAAACTTTCACAGACTCTTTATAATTCTGATGAAAATGGCTTACAGCCTGTAAGCTAAATAGATGTCCATTACTTAGTGCAACTGCCCCTTTTTACAAACAATTAAAAATTTTTTTTAACTGTTTTACCAAAATATAACGTCATAAGACCTGATACAATAAGCATTATAAGTAATAAATCATAATGTGTTCTATCTGAAGTTTTGGGAACTGCATCCAATTTTCTTTGACTGCTCGCAACATTATTTGATGAATCAGTAGTACCATTTGAAGGCTCAATATATTTAGTATTGGTCAACTTTCCCTTAGTCAATATATAACTACTACAATGAGAAATTTCAAATTCAATATAATTGTCTTTTGCAATATCCAAATTTTCTGCAATAACTTGCATCTCTTTTTTTACAGGATCATAATAATACAAATAGATTCCACTCGTTCCAAGGTAGTTTCTCATAGAATAATCGAGTTTAATTCGTACTTTCATTTTACCGGGCAAAACTCCATTATCTGCAAAATGAAGTACATACGCATTACTTCCTTTTGTTATTTGCCGTATTTCACCCTGATTAGAATAATCGTTTTTTGCAACAACAATGGAAACTTTTAAGTCGACATTTTTGATTTCCGAAACAACATCCTTTCCATTTACAATCCACTGTATACCGTCCGACTCAAATACGACAGTACGATCAGTTCCTTTTATTGCTTCAAATACTTCTGAAACAACAATACTGTTACTTGAATAATCCACATAAATCAAAGAATCTGTCGAACTATTTTTAATTTGATTAACTATATTTTTGTTTGATGTTCCTGTAATTACATCCGGGGTTCTGCCAGTATTTATAACATTAAAAGATAGGCCTTTTACAGTTTCCGGTAATGTAACACCATAATAACTAATGTAGTTTCCTGCATTATCGTATAAATCTATATAACTTAGTACATATTCCCCACTTGGCATATATTGATTGATATTAATTTCTCCATGCAGTTTTCCGTCTTCATATAATTTTTTTTCCATATTTTCATCATAATAATATGGATATAAACTGACATCAACACGTTTATCATTTGGTCCCTGAAACTGTACTAAAATTGACCTAACACCCGATACATCATCTTCTGCTTCTGCAACTACCTCTATTACGCCCGGCGTTTCAACTTGATTTGATAAAATTGCAAATGATTTAAGTATCGGTGCTGTTATATCCACAATCTCTGTATTGCTATATTGAAATGATATTCCTTTTACAGTTTCCGGTAGTGTAGCACCATAATAACTAATGTAGTTTCCTGCATTATCGTATAAATCTATATAACTTAATACATATTCTCCACTTGGCATATATTGATTGATATTAATTTCTCCATGCAGTTTTCCGTCTTCAT